>NZ_JAGTUL010000119.1:0-435 GCF_018224605.1 Shewanella sp. M16
CTATATAATAAAATAATAAATGCATAAAATAATAAATGTATAAATGAACCTAACCCAACAAAGATAATTTATTTTCCACTATTTCAGCAGGAAACTCTCAATGATTTTTTCTGAAATAAATTGCCCCATAAGGATGAATGTTGTCAGCTTAGGGTGTAAAAGTGTTATAAATTCATAAGTTGTCACAAGCAACATATTTCTCGTATGGCAAGGTCCCTACCAACATGTTAAATCAGACTAAAACAATCTCATTTTTTAGGGTGTGACATTAGTGTTAATTACGTTTAGTCAAACCAAAAAAACATAAGCAAAAGCCTGTTAGAAGAATCATTCTTGTCTTTCCATAAAGGACGAATATTGCTGTAATTGTACAATCTAGCGTTGGCTAAACTGATGCTAAGAGTTACAATCACTTTGTTGTTAATATTATTAGCT
>NZ_JAGTUL010000120.1:0-434 GCF_018224605.1 Shewanella sp. M16
TACTGTTCTGTTTCATTTTGCTGTATACGACTTTGGATCGCAGTGTACACATGAGCTATAGACTACCGAATCTGTCTCTTATACGCTATTGACGCATCTGACGACGAGACTAGGAATTCTGTCTGCCTCTACTGCACTCAAGACTGCCAGTAACAAATGCAATTTTACGGTTGAGCCGCAAACTTTCACAACTGACTTAACAATCCGCCTACGCTCCCTTTAAACCCAATAAATCCGGATAACGCTCGGATCCTCCGTATTACCGCGGCTGCTGGCACGGAGTTAGCCGATCCTTATTCATATGGTACATACAAAAGTCCACACGTGGACCACTTTATTCCCATATAAAAGAAGTTTACAACCCATAGGGCAGTCATCCTTCACGCTACTTGGCTGGTTCAGACTCGCGTCCATTGACCAATATTCCTCACTGC
>NZ_JAGTUL010000121.1:0-432 GCF_018224605.1 Shewanella sp. M16
GCAGTGGGGAATATTGCACAATGGGCGCAAGCCTGATGCAGCGACGCCGCGTGAGGGATGACGGCCTTCGGGTTGTAAACCTCTTTCGCTCATGGTCAAGCCGCAACTGTGGGTTGTGGTGAGGGTAGTGGGTAAAGAAGCGCCGGCTAACTACGTGCCAGCAGCCGCGGTAATACGTAGGGCGCAAGCGTTATCCGGAATTATTGGGCGTAAAGAGCTTGTAGGCGGTTTGTCGCGTCTGCCGTGAAATTCTCTGGCTTAACTGGGGGCGTGCGGTGGGTACGGGCTGACTTGAGTGCGGTAGGGGAGACTGGAACTCCTGGTGTAGCGGTGGAATGCGCAGATATCAGGAAGAACACCGGTGGCGAAGGCGGGTCTCTGGGCCGTTACTGACGCTGAGGAGCGAAAGCGTGGGGAGCGAACAGGATTAGA
>NZ_JAGTUL010000122.1:0-420 GCF_018224605.1 Shewanella sp. M16
GCAGTCGAGAATCATTCACAATGGGGGAAACCCTGATGGTGCGACGCCGCGTGGGGGAATGAAGGTCTTCGGATTGTAAACCCCTGTCATGTGGGAGCAAATTAAAAAGATAGTACCACAAGAGGAAGAGACGGCTAACTCTGTGCCAGCAGCCGCGGTAATACAGAGGTCTCAAGCGTTGTTCGGAATCACTGGGCGTAAAGCGTGCGTAGGCTGTTTCGTAAGTCGTGTGTGAAAGGCGCGGGCTCAACCCGCGGACGGCACATGATACTGCGAGACTAGAGTAATGGAGGGGGAACCGGAATTCTCGGTGTAGCAGTGAAATGCGTAGATATCGAGAGGAACACTCGTGGCGAAGGCGGGTACCTGGACATTAGCTGCCGGTTTGGCACGAAGGCTCGGGGAGCGAACGTCAATAGA
>NZ_JAGTUL010000123.1:0-420 GCF_018224605.1 Shewanella sp. M16
GTTCTAACGATGAAAAATAAATAAGATTATTTAAAATTTTTAATTGAAAGTTTATCGACATAATTAGCCTCATAAACATAATTGAAGCATGTTCGAGTTCGCAGTGGTAGCTCATATCCTGTACCGCTATTTTGGATGATGTAACACTCAGCATTTTCCTTTATCACATATATTGCATGCTTCCACTTCTCGTTTTGCCGCTCACATTCCCCTTCAAAAACACTTCAACAAATTAGCTCGAATGACTTAGCCGTCGTCAATCAATTGGCAACTGCCACCCTATTGACAGCCTTTTGCAACAATTTCGCATAATCAATCACTTGAGAAAATCTTCTCATTATGATGAAAACTTAAAGTTTGTTTTTGTTATTTTTAATCACAAAAAAATATATATATAAATTTCAATGTATTGCTAACAGC
>NZ_JAGTUL010000124.1:0-411 GCF_018224605.1 Shewanella sp. M16
CGCATGCAAGGTGGTGGATAGCGGCAAGCCACCCGTGGGGTGGCTTGCCAATCATATGACGTCACAGGCGCCATGGAGAGGGCCCCGTCAGAGACTGTGCTCGGTGCGGGCGATGATATCATCTTGCGCATCCGGGGATAAGGCGGTGAAGAAGGCCGAATAGCCCGCCACCCGCACCACCAGGTCCCGGTACTGATCCGGATGGGCCTTGGCCGCCAGCAGTGTCTCCCGCGAGACTATGTTGTACTGCACGTGCCACCCCTTGTGCACCTCGAAGAAGGTGCGCAGCAGGCTCATCAGCTTGGTTTTGTCCCGCTCGTTTTCAAGGCTGGCCGGACTCAGCTTCTGGTTGAGCAGCACGCCACCGAGAATGGCCGCCGTGGGCAGCTTGCCGATGGAGTTGAATACCGC
>NZ_JAGTUL010000125.1:0-407 GCF_018224605.1 Shewanella sp. M16
TTGCCATCGCTGTCGGTTTGAGTCGCGGTGACCGTAATGGTCTTGCCTTCGGCCACGACCGCAGTCCAGGTAATCACGCCGTTGTTATAGCTGTAGCCCGTTGCAGGAGTGCCGTCGGCGAATGTTAGGGCGTTGCCCACCAGTTTCAGGGTGACATTACTGCTGACACCGTCATTGGTGATCATCAGGTTAATGGTGCCACCTTGGGCAAGCTCAGCGTGGTTAACGTTGACCTGCAGTTGCACGTTGTCAGTACCTAGCTCGGTTTTATTGATGATGCTATCGTTGTTCACGTCATCGACAATCGTGACCACAGGGGCGGTCGCATCAGCGAGGGTGTCGAGCTTGGCGCTGTCAGAGCCTTGTGCAGAAGTATTGCCATCGCTGTCGGTTTGAGTCGCGGTGAC
>NZ_JAGTUL010000126.1:0-402 GCF_018224605.1 Shewanella sp. M16
ACCATGGGTTGGTTCTATGGCTTTAAGCTGCATTTGATTGTGAATCATCAAGGCGGAATCGTGGCGGCCAAAGTGACCCCAGCGAATGTACATGACACAAAACAGGTGAATGAGATGGTGCACAGTGACATGAATAAACTCTATGCTGATAAAGGGTATATCAGTAAAGCGCTGTCCAGTGAATTGCTTGAGAAAGGCGTGCAGTTGGTGACGAACGTGCGTAAGAATATGAAAGCGAAGGCGATGTCGTTGTGGGATAGAGCGATGCTGTCGAGACGTTTCATCATAGAAACCATCAACGACCAGTTAAAAAATATCTCTCAAATAGAGCACTCTAGACACCGCAGCGTGCATGGTTTTATGCTCAATATGATTGCGGGGCTCATCGCCTATCAATTGAAA
>NZ_JAGTUL010000127.1:0-399 GCF_018224605.1 Shewanella sp. M16
TGCCATGTCACGCACCTGCTGCTCATGCTCACCTTCCACCATGACCCGGATCAGGGGTTCGTTGCCGGATTTGCGCAGCAGGACGCGGCCACGGCCAGCCAGCTCCTGTTCCACCTTGGCCACTTCCTGGCTGACGGCATCAGCCGCCAGCGGCTCCTTGCCCTCGGCAAAACGGACGTTCACCAGCACCTGCGGGAACTTGCTCATGCCGGAACGCAGCTTGGCCAGCGGCATCTCGGCGGTGCAGATGGCCATCAGTACCTGCAGGGCAGCGACGATACCATCCCCTGTGGTGGTCTGATCCAGGCAGATGATATGACCGGAGTTTTCACCCCCGATACGCCAGCCCTTCTCGTTCATCATCTCCAGCACGTAGCGGTCACCCACCTTGGCACGGGC
>NZ_JAGTUL010000128.1:0-396 GCF_018224605.1 Shewanella sp. M16
CTGGTTGCTACTGTTGTTGTTCATACGAACCCGATAGCGGCCGATAACCCTGTTAACCAGAGGTGGATCGTGCGCCGGCAGGCGGATATTGGGTTGCGCTTCATGGTTGTCGTCTCTTCGTTGTCGTTTTCCACTAAGCAGGTTTGAATCCCCCGCCTCGGCGGGGTTAGAGGGCAAGGATGGTCTCTATGCTGCAAGACAGTGACACGATCAGGATTTCGGACGTCAGCGAAGCCGTGGTGCACGGCATTCTGGAGGTGGTGAGCGACGGGATCTGGGACTGGAACGCCAACACGGGTTTCGTCTATCGCAATCCCGGCTGGTATCAGATGCTGGGCTACGAGCCCCACTCCCTTGGCAACACCGTCTTCACCTGGGAGAGCGTGATCCACCCGG
>NZ_JAGTUL010000012.1:0-135570 GCF_018224605.1 Shewanella sp. M16
ATTTTAAATAAAATGATTTAAATTATATTTAAAATCAATTAACTACTTAAAATTTTTAAAGTTGGCATTAAGATCGCAATCAAGTAAGAGCCATTAGCCGTTACCTTACAAGTGACACAAACGGTCATGAGAAGGATTAAAACAAGGGCAGGAGGTTATTATGCTAGGTTGGACATTAGTATTTCTAGTTGTTGCCGTGATTGCCGGGTTGTTAGGATTTGCTGGGATTGCTGGCGCAGCGGCGGGAATAGCGAAAATCATTTTCTTCATATTTATTGTGTTATTAGTGATTTCTCTGCTGATCAATGCCCTTAAGGGTAAATCACCGCGACTATAATTTTTTTAGAAAAGGAGATAGATATGAAACCATTTACCCTGATGACAAGTGCAGCATTCGCATTATTACTCGCCCTAGGTTTAACAGCCTGTAGTGATAACAAAGCCGAAGACGCAGGCGAAAAAATCGATGAAGTAATGACTGATACAGGTAACGCCATCGAAGATGCCTGTGAAGAAGTCAAAGAAGGTGTTAAAGCTAAAGATACTAAGTGCTAAACAAACCTGACTTTAGGGTGGCAATAGACTCGTCTACTGCCACCCTTTTGGTTTAGACTCGCTCATTTCTGCATCTCTCATCTCGACATCTATCCATTCAAGTGCAACGATTTTAACCAAGAACAATGGCATTGGAGGACTTGCATGCTAACGAAGATCCACATCAAATATTTGTACACTGCAGGTGCAGTATTGTTAGCCTATTTTGCAGTAACAGACACTTCTCCCCTGCTCACTTTTATTTGTGCATGGACAAGTCTGTCACTGTTTTTAGTCGGTTCAGCCTATTGGTTTAATCTCGCCAGTATTTTTAGAAAACGCCAAGATGGCACTATTCCTTGGTATATTCGTTGGGGTTTTATTCCCTTTTTATTAGGCAGTCGACTCTATAACCACTGGGCCAGAAAATACGATTCAGTACCGCCCATGCAAAGGATTGATGAACATCTGTATCTCGGCTGTAGACTCTTTTCCGCAGATCTGGAAACGATTAAAGCCAATAAGATCACTGCCATTCTGGATGTCACCGCTGAATTTGATGGCTTAGATTGGTCGCAATTTGAAGATCATATCGAGTATTTAAATATTCCCATCCTCGACCATAGCGTACCGACCAGCGCCCAACTCAATCAAGCCGTTAACTGGCTGCACCGCCAAGTGCGCGCCAATAAACAGGTACTAATTCACTGTGCTATGGGTCGTGGCCGCTCAGTGCTGGTACTCGCCGCTTATTTGGTTTGTAAAGATAAACAACAGCACTTCGCCGAAGTACTGCAGCAGATAAAGCAAATCCGCAAAACCGCTGGCTTAAACAAATGGCAATTACGCGCGCTCGATCGCATGCTTAGTCAAGGGAAAATTAACATCCACAAAGTGGCGTGGATTATCGCCAACCCAGTTTCTGGTGGCGGGAAATGGCAAGAATACAGCGAGCAAATCCAAGATGAACTCAAAGCCTATTTTGACCTGACTTTAAAACTCACAACAGCAGACGAAACCGCAAATGTCTTCGCCGAGCAAGCCCGTAATGCAGGCGCTGATATCATTATCGCCTGTGGTGGCGATGGTACTGTGACTGAAGTGGCCTCTCAAATCGTTGATACGGATATCGTCTTAGGCATCATTCCTCTTGGCACAACTAATGCCCTCAGCCATGCCCTCTTTGGTTTAGGCAGTAAGCTTATTCCTATCTCTCAGGCGCTGGATAATATTATTCAAGGGCATTGCCAAGCCATTGATACCGCGCGTTGTAATGAGGAGTTAGTGTTGTTGCTTGTAGGCATAGGGTTTGAGCAACAAATGATTGAATCCGCAAACCGTGAGCGTAAAAATGCTCTCGGCCAGTTTGCCTACCTCGATGGCTTATGGCGCGCAGTGAATGCCGATATCACTTTAACCATCCAACTCAGCTTAGATGATGCAAAACCCACAACATTAACGACCCATAGCCTAATCGTTGCCAATGCCGCACCGTTTACCAGCGTGTTGGCGCAGGGCGATGGCGAACCAAACATGACCGACGGTTTGCTCGACATTACTTGGTTGGATGCTGGCGATGAACCCAAAGAGCAGTTGCTTAGCCTCGCTGAATTAGCGATTGCGGGATGGGTAAAAGAAGGCAATAAGAGTGTGCGAGATCAACAAGCGAGTGCAAGTAAAGTCCATCATGCCCATGCTAAAAAGGTCACTATCAGCAGCCAGCCTAAGTGTAAATATGTGATTGATGGTGAAGTATTTGAGCCAGCGGATCTCACTATTGAAGTCCAGCCAGCATCTCTTAAAGTGTTTGTTCCTTATCAGGAAACCACTGAGCAAGATGAGTGATCGTTGTGGAGGACATCCAGCCTAACTTTTAGGCTGGATGACTGAGCATTTATAGAACGAACAAAAAATATAAAATATTCAACAAAATAAATATAACCAGCAGAATCAGTACCCGCATGAAATTAAATTCACTACCTTTGGGAAGTGATTTTTGAGTGGTGTTACTAAAATCCTGAAATTTACAGTCTATTGCCTGCGCACATTGCTGTAGAACTTGTTGTAATTCCTTTCTATCAGTACTGTCACCCAATATCAATTGAGCACCGTTGGGCTGGTGCAATTCTAAATAAGCCAGATAATGTTGGACAGTATCTTCCGTTTGGCGATTGCGGCTGATCTGATGCCAGCGGGTGATTTGCAGCTGATAAAGTTGCACTGCTTTGATGTCCGAAAAAGCATAGGAACGCCACCGCCACAATCCCACATACCTCCCATTGAAGAAACCTTTACCGAGCCACAATTGCTGTTGCTCAGCATCTAACCAACACTGTTGCTGAACAAACGCAGTCGGTAACACGGGTAACAATAGAAACAGTGTTACCCAGCCGAGAACGAGCTGTAGTATCGGATCGGGTTGTAAATAGGTTGCTCTGGCGCAGAGTAAACCAAGCAGTAATAACCCAGCAGCAAACAGCCATAATAGAGGTCGGTACTGAGTACTCAGAGTTTGAATATAAAATGCATTTTTAGAAGGTTGTTTGAATTTCACTGAACTTGTTCCTTGTTCCAAAAATTATCTCACCATTCAATATTGACCTGTGCCAGTAACAATAAGAGGCATTGATAGTTTGCATAATTAACACCTAACTCATTTCTAGACGCTTTCGAGTTAAACCAAAGACTGACATCAACGTAAATAACAGTTGCGATATAACTCATACTGCAAATATAAGCTGCAACTTTGCAGTTGCAGCTAAGGTGTTATTGACCCGCAGCAGTATCCTCACCGGTCCAGAGTCGCATGATACGGTAAGGCGGTTTGGCTGTTTCGGCTTTTCCATTAAAGGCTTTTGCTTTATGCAATTGATTCACTGAAATATATAACCAGCCTGTTTCACCAAATTGCACACTATCTGGAAAATCCAGTAGTGGAGAACTGACCGCTGTTGTTAGCGTGCCTTTGTTATCTAGCATGGAAATGGCATTGTGGTTCAAATTGGTAAAGTAATGATTACCTTGTTTGGACGTTGCTGCGCCATCTGATACAGGCTTAGCTCCGACTAATTTTACCGTGGCGATAATTTTATCATCGTTGCCTGTTTGTAAAGCCGCAGTCGATAACTGATACCAGTGAGTGCCATTCATTGCACCATAATAGAGTGTACTTCCGTCGGCAGATAAACTGATTGGATTGACCGCTACACTGGCAACTTTGCCATTAAACAATGTTGTTTTGTTATCTATGTTCATTACTGCATCCGTTTCGGCCTGCAGCGAGCTATGACCAGAAAAACGTATTGTATGACCATCGTCGATACGCACCGCTAAGAGGCCAGGGTTGGCGATATCGGCTAAATAAATCCAGCCTTTTTGATAGTCGACAACCAGATCCTGCATAAAGCTGCCTTTAGGCGCGAGAGCTTGTGGTAGGACGATTTGTTTATATAGACTGCCGTCCTTAATATTGAATCCCCAAATCCTTGTCTGGCCTAATTCTAACCCCATATCTGCGGTCCAGAGGTGTCCAGCCTTGTCCTGAGCAATACCTAATAAGGTATCAAATTGAGCAGTATTGGCTGTCGATGTTTTTTGCAAATCCATTGAAGGCCAAGCTTTATAAGCGTTGGTCTCACGATTAACTTCAATCAATTGCAAACCTGATGGTGTATCAAATGGATGTACTGTGGCAAAAATCCGACCTTGTGCAGTGACGCTGACATTGCCAGGTCGTATTGGCAATTCAGCGACTGTTTCAAGACTTCCTACTGCTGGGGTGGCGTTTACAAAACTACTGGCTGTCAAAGAAAGCCATAATGCTGTTGTTAATAAGTGTTTCATATTCTATCTCCGCTTTTTCTGTTTAAGGGCTGTAGAATAGGAGTTATTATTTACAAAAAAAAGAGTATAAAGTTTGGCTCTGTTTCAATATTAATTTGATAATTAATGTTTATTCAGCAGTCGTTTCACCGGTCTCGACTTGCTGCTCGTACTTGCTGAGCTTGTTGTAGAGGGTTTTAACGCTGATCCCCAGTTGTTCGGCGGTATCCGTTTTATTACCTTGAGTGGTTTCTAGTGCTTGATAAATAGCGATTCTCTCTAAATCATCTAAGCGCATGCCTTGGGGGATAACAACTTGTTCACCACCACATAAACCCACTTCATTCGTCTGAGGTAGCTGTAAATGGCTGGGTAAAATATCCTGATCGGCCAGAATATAGGCTCGCTCAATTGCATGTTTTAATTCGCGCACATTACCAGACCAAGGGTACTTAGCAATCATCTGAATACAGTCTTCAGCTAAGCTCTTATTCTGCTTTTCGGCCACGTTACGATAGGCAAGAAAATGCTGCGCAAGCCCAATTATATCCTCGCCACGTTCCCGTAAGGGTGGAACGCGAATGGGAAACTGAGCCAAACGAAAGTACAAATCTTCTCGAAATAACCCAGCCTCTATCGCCACTATGGGATCACGGTTAGTCGCTGCCACAATACGTACGTTTGCACGTTGCACTTTGTCGCCACCCACAGGACGATACTCGCTATTCTCCAACACTCTGAGTAACTTCACTTGATGATCAATCGGCATTTCGGTGACTTCATCGAGAAATAAGGTTCCGCCTTCAGCCTGTTCAAATACGCCTTTGTGATCGCGATTCGCCCCCGTAAATGCACCTTTGACATGACCAAACAGCTCACTGTCGACCAATTCAGGGCTTAATGCACCACAGTTAATTGCAATAAAAGGCTCGTTTACCCTAGGGCTGGCAAGATGTATGGTATTAGCAACCAGTTCTTTCCCGACCCCACTTTCCCCAATAATCAGCACATTACTGCCTGTAGCAGAGACGCGACGAATTGTGCGGTATAGCTTGTGCATAGGAGCTGATGAACCAACAAGCAAACCGTACTGGTCTAGCTCGCTAGCAAAAGGATGTAGTCGATTAGGCGATGATGCTAAATACTGTGCAAAATCAGCAAAAATTTCGCTGATTAGCGGCATATCGTAAGGTTTGCGAAAGTGGTAACCAGCAAAATGAGACATTAACTGATCAAGATTAGGATTTGGCTGACCATCGGAGAGAAAAATAAACTCAATATTTGACATGGCCGCATTATCTAGCAGCACAAGGTAATCTTCACGACTAAGACTGGATAACTCAATAATGGCAACATCGACGTGATTTGCCCCAAGCTGCTCTATCCAAGGCAAGTCATCGACACTGCGTAGCTTATTAAAGTCAGCAGCGCCAGCAAGTTCGATGATTGCTTGCTCGGCGCCAACATCCTGCAAGTGATAAAAAAGTGTCAGTCGAGCCATGCGTATCTACTCCCTGTATGAAAAACTACTGTATGTCAGCCATGAAATTTTAACAACAGCAACGGTAATAGTTGCCGATGTTCTAAGATGATATCTCGATGAACTGAGAATATCAGTCTAAAAATCAGCCTGTTAAAATATCATTAAAAACGAGAACAGAATATGCATGGTAGCTGAACGAAACGAAATCAATTTACCCAAGCAGTTAAACAATCTATGTCGAACACTGGCATTAGGAGGCCCATAATGAAGTCTAATGTTGTGCAACATCAGACTGATATCCGCGCCGATATCATGTTGATCGATGAAATCATCAAGCTGAATCAAGAAGGACTCACATTTTACAACCAAGCGAGGAGGTATGTCGAAGACTATAATCTTAAGCGTGTTTTTTCCGCCAAAGCTAACATCCACCAACGAATGTTAACTCGGTTTGAACAGCTGAGACGTTTGGCTGACGAGCCAATTAATGGCCTAAGTCACACCGTGCCCGTCACTTATACTCAAGCAACAGAATTGCTGCAACAGTGCCAAATTTCGCAGGCTATGACCGCCCTTGTCGACATAGAGCAGCAAGTGCTAATCCAAATAAAACAAGCAGTAAGGCAAGCGCATCAGCCACAACTTGCAAACCAACTTGCAGAGGGCGCCGCTTGGCTGCAAATGAGTTACGACGGTACGGGATCGCTCAATCACCATTAATTTCCTGTCGCTAAGTGAGCCATATTTAACCGACTCCCCTCCACTTTTACTACAGACATAATACCGCACTGATGAGTGCGGTTTTTTATGCTCGAATGATGGCTCAGCATGCCAGAAAAAATTACATTTTGTCGGTAAAAAAGACCGACCTAAAGGAAAATGCCAAGGTATAAAAACGCCAGAAAAAACAATTAAACCATTAAAAATCATAACTTTAAAAACATTGGCACGATTGGCGCATTATCTAGCTTCGAGAAAACAACGGAGGATATGATTATGAAAACTACAACAGCATCAGTACTAGTGGCTTTACTTGTCGGTTCAATCAGTTTAAATGTGGCCGCCGCCCAAGATTGGAAAGGCGGAACCAAGGATGCGTGGATCGATGGTAAAGCAGAAACCACTTTACTGCTCAACACGAATCTCAATTCCTTCGACATCATTACAGATGTCAAAGATGGTAAAGTGACGTTAACAGGTAAAGTGGAAAGCAGTGTGGATAAAGCCCTCGCCACAGAGCTCATCAAGAGCTTAGATGGGGTGAAAGATGTCGATAACCAACTCACTGTGATGAATGAAAAAGAAGGCACCAGTGAAGTTGTTGCCACCTTAACTGACTCTAAAGTTGCCACAGTCATCAAAACACGTTTACTGTTTTCAACTGACGTATCCGGCACCCAAATTAATGTGGATGTTGCCAATGGCATAGTCACATTGAAAGGTGAAGTTGCCAGCGATGCAGAACGTCAACTAGCACTGAAAATTGCCGAAAATACCGACGATGTGAAAAAGGTCGTTGATAAAATTAAAGTTGTTAAAAAAGTGTCTTAACTCTCGCGACAACGGCATTTTTTAAATTAAACGTATTTTAAGTAACAGCACACAGATCTAGACTCAAGGTTCGATAGTGCTTTATGAAAAAAGAATCAAAAAAAACCAGCCTCAGCTGGTTTTTTTATGCCCATTTTCAGACCCAATCGAAAAGACTTACTCGCTTAAATTAAGAAGGGTGAATTCAGATGACTCGAATGATCATAAAGGAGAAGAGTTACAGAAAACTGAGCTAAAACGCAGGCGTTACTCAAGCTTCAAAGCCAAACTGGAATACATAAAAATGTTGGCCATTCTCAATATTGATGGTCATAGTGCCAGTTAACCCCAGCAACTCCCCCGCCCCAGAATGGGGTATCACTTCTAAGATCAGACGATTTTGTCCATCGGTCATAATGCCAAAATGTTGTAATACAAAACTGCCCTGCTTACCGCACAAATTACCAACCACTTGTTCAATGGCCACATAGCCAGCTGAGCCCTTGACTGACGTCATAGCACTGAGCATTTCCCCTTTGCTGCGACCCTCAAGCTCACCATAAAAGGTTTTATCTAAGCCCATACGTCCTAACGTCACACCACCAATACCAGTAGCATAGGGGCTATCAGGAGTGAGCTTAACATCAAATTTCCCAGTGATTTTGCTAACTTGCATGACACTCTCCTTGTCGAAATCTTATGCTGACCTATTACCTGCTAACGCTTGCTATTGAAGCAAACATCACCCACAGACCGAAAAACAACTTAGCATAAGCCTGCGTAGATCCATAATGGCATTTACACGCTACTTATGTATGCTGGTCTCACTCACTACCATCTCTATGGTTTTGACTATTTCAGGGCTTTCAGACATAGGTTGGTCAGACGCTCTATCGCGATAAGTCACAGCAATTTTGAATGGGGCTTCAAAAGGATAAACAGGTTCAATACTATCCACTTCGATTCGATCGCCAAGCATGACACTGCCTAAGTGTTTCAAGCTATTGTGTTTAAAATCCAGATTAAACAATCCAAGATACCAAAATACGCCTGAACCTTGAGTCGTCACAATAAAGGGCGCCACAAAGGGCATAGTTTGCATTTTAGGATCATCTTGAATCGGTGCGTCACTTTGGGTGTCCGGCTCTAGAGCGGGATCGAAATTTAACGGTGTAATGCGCAAGTAATCGAGTAATGCTCGACCTTTTACCTCACCATCTTGGTAGTCGCCCATAGCAAACTCTGTTTGCTTGATCTTAATAAAATGTGTCAGTGCAACGGACTTGCCGCCCTCAGGCAGCGTTATTTCAACAGGATTGGCGGTATTTAAGCTAAAGAGTTTGAGCATCACTTCCGATGCATTCGCCACAGGCTTTACCTCAAAAGGTGTCACAGTTTCGATCTCATTCGCCTGAGCCTGAGTTTTTTCATGCGCCATGGCTTCATCGTATTGCATCACCTGTCCATCTTCCATCACCATATAAATATCATCATTGGTCATGTTGAAACGGTAAATACCCGCAGCAAGTAAGGCTAATACCACTAAGGTTGCCGCTATGGTTAATTTTACAAACGTACTCATCTTCTCTCCCCAATCGCGCTCGTTATGCGCTACTTTTCTAACACCGATAAACTTCAAATCAATGTCGGAGCAGTATTACAGATACTGAGTTAAAGCGAAGTGGGTAAAGTGTAAAAAATGCCGCTATTTTGAATTTTGTCAGGCTAAGTTCAGCAACATGCCTTTTACTCGACCAATATGATGGGCCGAGTAAATACTCAGCCCAATACATCACTACTTTTCGTTTTTCCACAAGGCTGGGGTTTGGCTTGGTTGCCAATTGCTTTGGGAGAAATGCGCTTGCACTAAAGAATAGATTTTATCTTGATAGGACACAAACTCAGGTAGTTGATAATTATGCTGATCCTGCCAAGCAGGGGCATAGTTATCTAGCGTATCAAAACGATATCCTTGACGTTGAGCTTCTTCAACAAAACGCTTAATTTTAGGCAAGTTGATGGTTGCACCTTGTCCGCGGTGAGCATTCTCAAACAGGAAGTCGTGGGTCAAGATAACCACTTTCCCGTTATGTAAACCATCACTACAATCTAAGTTCTGCGTACGACTGTTAAGCGGATTCATCGTCGTTCCTGCGCAGGTGTTAATCACTTGATTGACTTTTGCCACCAGCTCAACCCCATCGGCCATAGATTCAGCAGGAAAGGCAACCCCCCAATCCTCTGGTCCCCAGTCTAGATCCCAGCCAAATATTTTATAGTCACTCTCGGCGAGCATGTTTTGAATTTGCACCGCAACTTGCGAACTGTTGGTCGAGGTTTCTGCAGTACAAGCAAAAGCAGGATCCCAAGGCGGCACAGTATCGGATGTCGCACACAAGCCGTCGCCTTTGAGTTTACTGGTCACTCGCCAACCATTGGTGTAAGGCAAACGTGCCAACTTAGTCATCTTGTTATTGGGATAACTGGCGGCATTAGGAATAAGCTCAACCACTTTGGCCGTGTTCGTCACAAAATAGGTGAAATCGGTGGCCGCATCTTGATAGGATTTTACAGGCCAGAGTCCAACTTGATTACAATATGCCGCGCCAGATTGCACGCCATCAGTGCAGTTATGCAGCATATGATCGTAACTGTGGTTTGCCAGAATATGACCATCGTCTAGCAAACGTTGTAGGGCGACTGCCGCTAACGCCTCGTTTTCATCCCCTTCGCCATACATATGAAACGCATTAATAAAGAACGTTGCCTTAATATTGGCATCCTTTAACGCATCTAACAGCCCTAAGGTCGCGTCAATTGGACCATCATCAAAGGTAAGGTAAATGGTTTTATCGCTGGCGTAGGCCGCACTTAAGCCAGTACTCAAGCTCGCAACACAAAGCCCAACTGCAACGGCTATCGATTTCAGTTTCATGATTTCATCCTATAAATAATGTTTAAAGATGAATAAGTTAGTTCTCTTTACGCACTGGTTAATTCATAACCTGTAGACAGCGAGTTCACTCATCCGTTTAGCTTATCTATAGTGAGTAATCCCACCAGCATTAGTTATACCATCCTAGCAACAAGCCATACTTTTCTACGCTAAGTCGATAAATCCTGCCTTTGCACCCAGTTAACCATCCTCTTACCCAAGGTTTCAAAGACAATAGAAAAATACCAATCCTAGTGTGAAAAGTACCGCATCAACAATTCGATAACAGGTAAGTTAACTGGAGAAAAAAACAACACAAAAGCACTACAGGGATGCAATAACATGTCAGAAGGTCAATTATTTAAGAGCTCTTTGCTCGCATTATGTATCGCTAACGCCTTGTTCGGGATGAGCTCAACCGCAATCGCGGCGGAGCAACAAGAGGCAACCGCAGAAAATATTGAGGTAATCCAAGTACGCGGCATACGTCGCTCGATTGAAGCCTCAATGAATACCAAACGCTTCGCCGACTCCACGGTCGATGCTATCACCTCGGAAGATATCGGTAAGTTTCCCGATAAAAATATCGGTGATGCGCTGCAGCGAATTTCTGGGGTGACGGTCGATAGGCAATACGGTGAAGTGAGTGGGGTCACCATTCGTGGTACAGCGCCAGAACAGAGTCGTATTTTGCTGAACGGTCAAACCGTTGCCAGTACCTCTTGGTATGATCTTGGTCCTGCCACTCGTACCTTCAACATGGAATTATTGTCAGCCGAGCAAGTCAGTGCGGTTGAAGTCCACAAAACGCCAACCGCTAGCCTTGAAGAAGGTGCGCTGGGCGGCACTGTCGATCTCAAAACCCGTAAGCCCTTAGATCTCGATGCTCACACTTATCAAGTGGCGGGTGAGTTGAGCCAAAGCAGCCTGTACGATGAAACAGATCCGAGTGGATCTTTCGTTGGAAGCTGGAAAAATGATGATGAAAAATTTGGTATTTTAGGCGCTTACTCAGTAGAAAAACTCACCAGTGGTCGGCATGTATTAGAATCGCTCAGCGGTTACTATGAGTACTTTTCCGCTGATCCTGCACAAAACCAAGAATCAACTGTAGGGGCGTGGGGGATTGGCTCACAAGCATTTAGAGCCGAACGTGAACGGACCAGTGCCCAAGTTACACTGCAATTTGCACCGACTGAAAAAACAGAGTTCACCTTAGATTACTTTAATTTTGAACTCGATATCCCCCACGTAAACCATAACTTCTTAACCGTTGGCGCCCGCGGTTCGGGCTCCACCAACGTAGTAAATAACGCCCAAGGCGGCACAGCATCGGCAACGATTCTGCCAGCGTATGCGTCGATTATTTATAACCCTGTGGTACGCCACGCGGTCAATATGAAGTCTGACGTACTCAACTTAACCGGAAAATACGTCGGGGACAGTTTCACCCTTAGCGGCGTCATTGGCCAATCGACCTCAGATGGCGGCACCCAAGGCGGCTCATCTTCTTGGTGGATCCCTGCGACGGACCAAGGCGGCAAAATTGGCGATCCCGCCTTCCCTAATGGTCAAGGCAGTGTCGATGGTGGCTTTAGTTACGATGCCACAGGTCCCTATCAAGTGGTGCTGACGAGCCTAGATGCCAACGATGCTAGCCAGTTCAAGCATGCGCAAGAAGCCAACTACGAAACCACAGTGCAAGATCATAAAGTCACCTACGCACAGTCTGACTTCGAATATCAACTCGATCATGATTTTATTAATAAAATTGCGGGCGGGATTAAGTACAACACCAGTGATTTCGAGCGTAATGCCTTCAACCGTAACCCCTCAGAAATCCTAGGTTTTGTGCCCAATGGCAACCTAGCCAACTGGAGCGATGGCGTACTGTCTGGCCTGCATTCCCAGAGTGGCGGCAATGTACTCGACTCCTATGCCAAGTTAGATGAAGACAAATGGTGGGCGTTTATCAGCGAGAAATACGCCAATGGCGAGTTAGTGGAAGTCGCCGATCTCGGTAACACCTTCTCTGTCGAAGAGGATATGTTGGCCGTGTACGCCCAAGCGGATTTTAGCGGCGAATTCTATCGTGGCAACTTTGGTTTGCGTTACGTTAACACAGACCAAACCTCAACTGGTTTTGCCGATGGCAAGCCCTACAATGAATCCGTCAATTACGATAATTGGCTACCGAGCATCAACGTCGCCTTTGATCTGCAAGAAGATTTAATCCTACGTGCTTCGGCCTCTTCCGTGATGGCACGTAACAACTACAGCGACCTTAAACCCGGTTTAGCCATAGCGAAAAACTTTGGTACTGCGACCGGCGGTAATCCCAATTTAAAACCCTATAAGGCGAACCAAGCCGACCTTGGCATCGAATGGTACTTCACTGAATCTTCTATGCTGTCGGCGGCCTTGTTCTACAAAGATATTGATAACGTAGTGTTTGTCACTGAGTCGACTCAGTATATTGAAGGTTGCGGCGCGTCAGAATCCGAGTGGGATAAATGCCGCGTCACAGCTCCTGCCAACGGCGGCAGCGGCTCAGTGACTGGGCTTGAAATCCAGCTACAGCATAACTTTGAAAGCGGTTTTGGCTTCTTAACCAACTACACTTATGTTGACAGTAAGAGCACGCGCCCCGATGGCACCGAGCAGATGATTGAAGGTGTGTCAGAAAACTCCTTCAACGGCTCACTCTTCTACGAAGATGATCTGTTCAGCGCCCGTATCGCCTATAACTGGCGTTCAGAATACTTAGGCGTGGGTAATATTCAAAACGTGTTAAACGACAGCTATCAACAAGTGGATGCCTCGATTATTTGGCATGCAATGGAGAACTTAGATATCTCACTCGAAGGGGTTAACTTAACCAATGAAGTGGTGCAATCCTATGATGTTAAATACGGATTAACCCAAAACACCATCGAATTTGGTTCACGTTATTTCGTCGGTGCCAGTTACAAATTTTAATTTTGAATCACACCATAGCCGACCTTAGGGTCGGCTTTTTGCGTTGATAATGCAGAGGGGGATAAGCCATGAAAGTGAAGCAAGCCATCAGAAAAATCATTATCTTAGGGGGTGGAACCGCAGGTTGGATGGCAGCGGCAGCCCTCGCGAATAACCCCGTATTTGCCGCCATTGAACTCTGTTTAGTGGAATCGGACAACATAGGCACCATAGGCGTTGGTGAAGGTTCAACGCCACACTTGAAACGCTTTATGGACAACTTAGGCATTAGCGAAAAAGATTGGATGGAACAATGCCACGCCAGCTATAAAACCGGCATCGATTTTATCAACTGGAATGGGGATGGGCAGCAATACTTTCATCCCTTCTATTTTCAACTGGATGTGAAACCCGCCGAGGTTTTCTTTATCAACGCCAATGCAAGACGCCGCGGTCATGGCAGCGCAGTAAAACCCGATGCGTTTTTCTCCAGCGGCGTACTGGCGAAACGCAATCTCAGCCCAAGGCCGAATAAAGCGTTGCCCTACGCTAACGAATACGGCTATCACTTCGATGCCACTGAACTTGCCAACTACTTAAAAGAATACGCTTGCCAACGCGGCGTAAAACACCTCATCGGCGATGTCATTGAAGTTTCAACAACCCAAAACCAACATATAGACGCCTTAATGCTGGCGAATGGCGAACGACTTAACGCCGACTTTTTTATCGATGCCAGCGGCTTTAGCGCTAAGTTAATTCATAAAACCCTAGGCGTACCCTTTCAATCCTTCGCCAATGAACTGCTCAACGACAGCGCCGTCACTGTTCCTGTTCCTGCATTAATGGACTCCACTCAAACACAGCAAGCCAAGTTCCATACCCGCGCCACGGCGCTCAGTGCGGGCTGGCTATGGCAAATCCACCTAACCCACAGGCTTGGCAATGGCTATGTTTATAGCAGTCGCCACCTCAGTGCCAATGCCGCTGCCAAGGAATTATTGCACAGTGTTAATCTGCCTGAATCAACCCAAGTACGGTTTCTCAAGATGCGGGTCGGTGTCAGTGACAAGGCTTGGCACAACAATGTGCTGGCGATAGGACTTGCGCAAAGTTTTATCGAACCGCTCGAAGCCACGTCGATCATGATGACCCAATTCACCCTTGAAAAATTTATGTCGTTATTCGAGCGCTATCAATTGAATAAGCAGGCAGAGACCTTAAGTCGACAAACACTCAATCAGGCGGTCATGCAGTTAGTGCTCGGCATAAAGGATTATATTCAGGCCCATTATGTCACCAGCCAGCGCAGCGAACCCTATTGGTTGGCGGCGAGAAAAGTCACCATTTCCCAAAGGCTGACGCAACTATTGCAAGCTTGGTATCAAGGGGAAGACTTTGATTTACTGCTTTACCAATACGATCAGCAACTCGCCTACTTTCGCCCTTCTTGGTATGCGCTGTTAGCGGGAATGGATTACCGCGACCCAAAACTGAAGCGCCCATTTGAGCCGATTTCAGCGGAGATCACAGCGCAAGCGATACGCTACAGCCAAACCTTAGTGGAGCAGTATTTTCAGCCTAAGCATCCGTGATAAGAATGGTTAAATTGCCCTTTGTTTACTGCTAAAGCACTGACGAAAACGACTCGGCGTGACACCTTTAAATTGAATAAAACGCCGATTAAAATTGGATAAGTTGTTGAAACCACACTGATCGCTGATGGTTGATATCGGGCTTTGATTTGACAGCAGTAACTTGCACGCCTTAGCTATCCTGAGTTGATTGATAAACTCAGTTAAGGTTTTCTCGGTGCGTTTTTTAAAGAATCGATGGAAATGATTGGTGCTCATGTGCGCTAACTTTGCCAAATCCTGTGCCGACAAGGCCTGAGTGTAATTGTCATAAATATGCTCAATCACTTTATCGAGCTTTTTCACGGTAAAGTCGAGTTTACTACCGTGGGTAAACAAGGTGCTCGACAAGAGTTCTTGCTGACTATCCTGTTGTAATAACGCTAATAATTCCAATAACAAAATATAGCGTCTAAAAGGATTGGCCGTCTCCATTTCGATAAACACACTATGGGCCTTACGCGCCGTTTCCTCACTAAACAACACACCTCGTTTGGCATGGGTCAAAAGTGAATGCAAAGACGCTAACTCACGTTGCTCATTCACAATTTGGTGTAGCCAGACCGCTGGAATTTGTGCCACATAAACAACTTCCTGCACTCTTGCATTCGAAGTGTCGTCTTTTAGCGCGTTGCCATTTGATATCTCGTCAGTTGAAACACCAAGGTTCGCCTCGGATTGCCAGCCGTGGGGCATGTCGGGACCTATGATCACTAAATCATAATCGCCATAGCGGGCAATATGGTCGCCCACATAACGCATACCATAACTGTTGAGGGTTAAGCAGATTTCGTACTCGGGATGATAATGCCAATTGAGATCCATGTGGTCCCATTCATAACGAAAGTAACGCCAAGAGCTGTTTTCATCGGGGATCACTTTTTCACACAGAGGTTTCATCCATTAAACTCCAGTTGCTCATTCCTTTACCTTAGCTTCAATCAGCTCTTATAGTTCAACGCCATTCACTCAAGCTAGCCGTTATGCCAACCTGTTAAATTATTCAATTACTTAGACCTTATTTTTAATGCCAGCCTTGACCTATCAGCGCGGCGAAATAGCAGTGCCACGCGCACTATTGTCTATAGCAAGCCAGCCTCACAGTGATACTCAACTCTGCTACTCCAATACTATTCTATCCAATGTTAATTAAAGGTAACTATTTTACAAGTAAACAGGTTATCAGCAGAGGCTAAAACACCGTTTTATCTATGCTCATCCGCAGCAGCTATCTGCTGCCCACTATCTACAGCAAGTATTTACAGCACCTGATGTAAATCAGCCCAATCAGCGCGAACACGATTTGACTATGTGAGAAAAGTATCGACAGAGGCACCATTCGTATCACCACCAAGGCGAGCGTCAAGCCACAATGAATTTCACTTAATTCAATTGGCAAAGCACATGAAACACAAACTCATCATTCTGTTTGTCCTCTGCACTTTCTTTGTGATTTCCTTGATGACCAACAGCATGGGGCCGATTTTCCCTGCGTTAATTGACAGTTATACTATCGGCCTGACGTTGGCGGGGTTGTTTCCCTTTGCATTTTTTATCGCCTACGGCGTGACATCGATTCCTGCGGGGATTTTAGTAGACAAGTACGGTGAAAAGCGGGTGATCATCTTAGCCTTTAGCCTCGCGTTTATCGGCGCCGTCACTTTTGTGTGTTTCCCTACCTTTAGCATCGCTATGTTTAGCCTGTTTTGTATTGGCACTGGCATGAGCTTATTGCAGGTGGCAGTCAATCCCTTATTGCGACAAGCTGCGGGGCCAGAGCATTTTGCCTTTTTCTCTGTTCTAGCCCAACTCGCCTTTGGCGGCGCCGCGACCTTAGCGCCGCTGGTATATCAGCATTTTGTCGCCTTAGATCAAGCAAGTGCAGCATCCGCCAACTATGTGCAACAGCTATTGCCAGAGAACATGAGTTGGCTCGCCATGTACTGGTTATTTGCCGTGGTCGCGCTCGCCATGGTGCTCTTTGCCAGCCTAGTGAAGATGCCCAAAGTGGATAAACTGGCAAATGAGTCGGCGGGTGCTCTAGAGACCCATTTACGCCTTTTCAAAGATAAAACTGTTTTGAAATTCTTCTTCGCTATCGCCGCCTACGTTGCGCTTGAGCAAGGACTTGCTAACAGTATCTCAGTATTTTTGTCGCAATATCATGGTCTTGATACCTTAAGTGTCGGCGCCAATGTGGTTAGCGATTTTTGGTTTTACATGACGCTCGGCTGCCTACTCGGTTTACTGCTACTTAAACTTATCGACAGTCAGATCTTGCTGCTCAGTTTTTCCCTTAGTTCACTGGTTTGTTTTCTGGTGGCGATTTGGGGACCGAGCCAACTAACATTAATTTGTTTCCCATTGGTTGGCTTTTTCATTTCTATCATGTGGTCGGTGATCTTCTCGCTGGCGCTTAATTCGCGCACTCAAGATCATGGATCATTCGCCGGCATTCTCTGTACCGGCATTATCGGCGGCGCGTTTATCTCGCCGATCATTGGTGTTATCAGTGAGCTGTCCGGCGAATTACGGTTCGGGATGTTAGTGCTGCTAATCCCTATGGCTTACATAGGTTATGTCGCCCTAACGGCTCGTCCCTTGATTAAAAACACCACCCTATTCTCAACAAAAGCGGCCTCAAAGAATGACGAGCCGATGGCAACAAACAACACGAGAGGCAACAAGCTATTATGAGCGTCCTATGTTTAGATCTTGGGGGAACTAAACTGATGTTGGCACAGGTGGAAGGTAAAACCTTACTCGACACTTGGCGGTATCCCGTTCCCGCCGATGGCAATTTCGAACAGTTATTCGATTTCCTCGTGACCTGTATCCACAGCCACCTCACGCCTGAAACCTATGGTATTTCCATCGGGATACCCGGCATGGTGGATATGCAGAGCGGCACTTTACTCGAAGTGCTCAACATCCCTGCGCTGACGGCAACGCAGTTAGCCCAGCAACTGCAAAATACCTTTGAAATGGATGTTGTTGTGAATAACGACGCTAACCTCTTTGCCCTTGGCGAAGCTGTGCTCAACAGCAATCAAGACATGCTCGGGATTACCTTAGGCACTGGCGTAGGCGCTGGGGTGATTTTTAATGGTCAGCTGTATTCGGGTAAACATTGCGCCGCAGGTGAAATCGGCAGTTTGAGTTATCGCGATGGCATTATTGAGCACTACTGCTCGGGGCAATACTTCACCGTTCATCATCAAATGAGTGGCGAGCATTTGTACCAAAAAGCCTGTGAAGGTGACAGCCAAGCGCTACAAGCCTTCGCCCATTTTGGCGAACACTTGGCGCACATGATCGCCCAAACCTTACTGGTATACGATCCCAAAGATATCATCCTTGGCGGCTCAGTCAGCCAAAGCTTTCCCTTTTTTATTGAAGCGCTTAAACAGAAATTGCAAAGCTTAGTCTATGGCCCGCAACTGACAGACTTGACGATTTCAGCCAGCCAACATCACAATGCTGCCCTCATAGGTGCCGCGCAGTGGTTTTTACAACAAAAGGACTCAGCTAAGTGAAAGGACAAATAACACAGAAAGGGATAATAAAGTGGCAGAGGATTAAGACGGCCTTAGTCAGCGGCGTGATGGCAGTGCTTCCCGTGGCGTCGGTGCTTTCAATACTTGCGATGCCATCAGTACAGGCCGCCAATGCTGTGCAGGAGGCAAATCATGTCGCGCTGAATCAATTGGCCGATAATCTCCAATTAAATTATCAGCTAACCGCTAGTTATCTTGAAACCTGTCCCGCTAAAGAAGCCCAATGCTATCGCTCCGCCATTGAGCTAACCCTGCCCACTCAGCTATCCAACGACAAGTTATCTAACGAAGAGCTAAATCATGGCGACTGGCAAATTTATTTCAGCCAATTATCGCCCGTTTATTTCGTCGATGCGGGTGACTTTAGCATTGAGCATATCAATGGCGATTTACATAAAATCACTCCTAAAGCCAGCTTTAAGGGCTTCGTCGCCGATCAGGTTTATCGTATTGAGTTTTATAGCAAAGGCAGCCAAATCACCCGTTCCGAGTTTATGCCAAACTTCTTTGTCGCTATGGGCGATAAGGCGCAGGTCATAAAGAGCACTCAAACAAGGCGCGATAAAGAAACAGGTTTAGCCGAGCAAGACTACCTGGCGCCTTTTAATGCAGAGAAACAATTCTTACTGGCAAAAAACGATGCAACCCCCTTTGCCGATGGCCAATATTTAGCAGAGCAATATCAAGCCTTAGCCGCAGACAAAGCACCTGACATTAGCGGCAAACTCATCCCCACGCCACTTCATAGCCAAAGCCTAAACTCAGCGCCTTTATCCCTTGCTAAAGGTTATCGACTCACGGCTGCAACTGTCGATTTTAAGGGACGGCAGGCGGCATTTGATTACCTCGATTCTTTAGGCTTTTCGGCCAAGGACAAAGGCACGCCGCTATTATTGCAACTCGATACTCAAGCACCTAAAGTTGCAAGCACTGGAGCCCATGATAGTGAAATTAAAAGCAGCGAAGCCTATCGGTTAACCATAACGGCTGAACAAATCAGTATTCGAGCGAGCAGTGAAGCGGGACTCTTTTATGGCCTACAGAGCCTAGCTGGGTTGATCAGTTTAAGTGACGATCAACTGGTCGCCATCGATATTCAAGACCAGCCTCGCTACGCCTTTCGCGGCCTACATATCGATTTAGCTCGTAACTTTCACTCGCTCGATTTTATTAAACGCATTATCCCACAGCTCGCCGCCTATAAAATCAATAAGCTGCATTTGCACTTAGCCGACGATGAAGGTTGGCGTTTAGCCATCCCCGGCTTACCTGAACTGACCGATGTGGGTGCAAAACGCTGTTTCGATTTAACCGAGCAAACCTGTTTATTGCCACAACTGGGCAGCGGCATAGCGGACGTAAACCCCGTCGATGGCTACTTAACCGTGGCGCAATACCAAGAAATATTACAACTGGCAGATGCTCACCACATCGAAGTGATCCCTTCACTGGACATGCCGGGGCATTCACGCGCCGCAATAAAATCCATGGAGGCGCGTTATCACCATTACCTCGCCAAGGGAGACAAAACTAAGGCGGAGGAGTTTTTACTGACTGAATTTGCCGATAAAACCCAGTATTCGTCGATTCAGTATTACCACGACAACACACTCAATGTGTGTCTGCCGAGCACCTATCACTTTATCGATACTGTGATTGATGAAGTTAAAAAGATGCACCAAGCCGTAGGCATTCCTTTAGTGCATTACCACATAGGCGCCGATGAAACCGCAGGCGCTTGGGTAGAATCCCCTGCGTGTATCGCAATGAAAAAACAAAAAGTCGATGAGTTAGCCGGACTGCATTCGCTCAATGGTTACTTTATCGAGCGCGTTGCTAACATGCTGGCAGAGAAAGGGATTATTGCCGCTGGTTGGAATGATGGTATGGGTGAAGTGCGTCCCGAAAACATGCCCGCCCAAGTGCAATCTAACGCTTGGTCGCAGATTTCAGACAACGGCCATCAAATCGCCCATAAGCAAGCAAATCTTGGCTGGAAGGTCGTTATCTCAACGCCAGAAGTCACCTATTTCGATTTCCCCTACGCTAGCCATCCAGATGAGCGCGGCAATCATTGGGCCTCGAGGGCAATAGACAGTTTTAAGGTGTTTAGCTTTATGCCCGATAATCTGCCTGTACATGCCGAGCGCTGGCGCAATAGCTTAAATCAGCCATTTGTGTCGGACGATAGCCACAGCCAGCTCAAACCGGGACACAGGTTTTACGGCTTACAGGGGCACCTTTGGAGCGAAATGGTGCAATCGGACGAGCAAGCAGAATACATGTTATTCCCGCGCATGGTCGCCCTCGCCGAACGGGCATGGCATAAGGCACCATGGGAATTAGCCTATGATTATCAAGGTAAAATCTATAGTCAGCAAACTCAACATTTTGCCCGCCAATTCAATGGCCAAGCCGAGCAAGTCCTCAAACAGGATTGGCAAGTTTTCGCTGCAGTTTACGCCAATAAAGTGCAACCTAAGTTAGCAAAAGCAGGAGTTTTCTACCGCATAGCACCGCCTGGAATACGTGTTGAACATCAGCAGTTAGTGCTCAATAGCTTATATCCCAATGCCGAGTTGGAATACCAACTCGACTCAGGACCTTGGCTAAGCTACCGCCAAGCGTTCAAGCTTAATGATGTCAAACACATCCGCGCTAGAGTCAAAGATGGCGCACGTTACTCTCGCCCATCGACTTGGCAAAACACCCTCTAGTCGTTTCTCGCACAATGTCGGCCATCACATGTGATGGTCGATACGTTAATTGACGATTAATACCACTGGTCGATGGGTTAAGCATGAGCTTACATTGAGGCTTTTCAATAACAGCGCAACTCAGGCTATAATCTCGCTATTCGCGATGACAGTCTCGTGATAATACTTTATCAAGCCTAAGGATCCGCCAACCGATGACAACTGCTTCTACTAGCCCCTTTGCCGTGTTAAACCAAAGCACAGCGACCTCGTTCAATGAGCAGAAAAATCTGATTAAACGGGTATTTAAAGGTAAGCCAGTGCAATGTCCTAGCTGTAAACAGACACTTAAAGTCATATTGCCTGAGCAGGCAAAGGCAGAACAAGCCGCAGGAATTTACTGTGCTAAAGGCTGCACTGATATCGAACTCGATATGGAAGCCGTCGCGGGACTCTAATCATTCCAGAGCCAACCCACACTGGAATTAGCCTCACATTGACGGCCAAGCGACGATTACAACAGTCCCCTGTGATTAGCCGTTATAAAAATAAATATCTCTAATTATCAATGAGATTATTTAAACTGATCACGGTAATTGCTTAAGCTGCCCACGAAAATAGTGTCGATAATAGCCCACCAAATTACTGCCAATAAAGAGTACCTCCATTAACACTGCCACAGGCGATCCCACTAAGGCATTGTGAACGAGCCAAAAACTGGTTCCGACTATCATAAGCAGTCTGAGATCTTTATCCCTTTGACAGAATGCGGCGCGGGTTTGAAACAAGGTGCCTATACAACTGATCACAGTCGTTACCCCATTAAAGGTCACAATGCTCATCACAAGTGCAGCAATAGAGAAACACCATAGGGCTACTTTTGAGGTGGTAAAAATACTGGTGAGATAACGCACTGTGGCTATGCCCATTAAGCCTGCGGCAGTCCATTGCTCCAGCAAACAAAAATGAATTGAAATCAAGATGCCAGACACAAAAAGGCAGGCGACTATCCGCTCCCGCGCCTTAAATTGAAACGAAATCAGATCGAAGATAATGGCTATCGCCACCAAAATTTGAGACAAAGTAAACGCAGTCAACTTATTAAGCTCCTTCGCTTTAAGTAATAATGCGCACTCTGATTGAAAGCTTTGTAGACTTGAGAGCGCAACTTAAGGCGCAGCATCATGGGAATCGCGCTTTAGCGCATTAACTTAAGTTAACTGGGAGCAAAAACCGTTAAAGAGAGTCTTGAAGTCGTCTACGCATACGCGACAAACTGATTGCCGTAATGCCAATATAATTAGCTAGCTGACCTTGGCTTAACCGCTCAAGCCAAAGTGGTGAATGTTCGCGTAAATACAGATAACGTTGCTCAGGTGTGTGCAGCAGTAAAAAGGCTTCCTTTTGTTCTTTATACAATAATTGCTGTTTAAGTAACCCAAGTTGCACTGACTGCAGCGAAGTATCATCCAATAGGGATAGTGGCATTTGGATAAGTTTACAGGCGCTTAAGGCTTCTAATTGGTAACGAGCGGGAATTTGCTTAAGCCAACTGACATACAAAAAACACAATTCACCCTCGAAATAAAACTCCTTACAGCGCTCTGTGCCCTCCTGAGTATAATGGCAAGCGCGCACTATACCATCCACAACAAAATATGCCTGTGACTGCGCCTCACCTTGGCTAAGAAGCACCTCTTCCGCCGGCACGTTCAACGCTTTAAACTGTGGTAAGTAACGTTCAACAGCAGCTTGACTCGCCCCTAACGCAAGCAAAAATTGTTGCAGAGGCTGGCAAATTGACACCTGCAATACAGCAGTCTTTTTTACGTCATCAGGTTCAATCATGCGAGCTACTCAGCGATTTATCACTAAACACTTAACCATTGCCATTCGAGTAAGGGCTCAGCACTCGCTTGCAAACCCCGGCTCAGCGTCACGTTGAATACACTTTTAGCGGGAATACTTCCCACGCCCTTAGGCGTGCCTGTCATTACAATATCGCCCTCATCGAGACTGATAAATGCCTGTAGCTCGGACAATATGCTCTGAGGTTTGTAAATCATTAAATCGATATGCCCCTCTTGGACCAAGTTATCGTTGATACTCAAGGTGAAATGCAGCTGTGCCTCTGCATCATCAATCGCCACAAACGGACTGAATAACGCTGCACCATCAAAGGCTTTTGCTCGCTCCCAAGGCAATCCCTTAGCTTTTAACTTAGTTTGCAAATCACGTTTTGTGAGATCTAAACCGACGGCGACGCTACTGAAACGGCCATTTTGAAACATAAAACACAGCTCGGTTTCATAATGCAAGGTTTCCCCTTGATGCTCAGAATGAAGCACAGTCGAAATGGCCGAGTTGGGCTTTAAAAATACCACCATATCCTCGGGGATTTCGTTACCTAATTCATGGATATGCTCAACATAGTTACGCC
The DNA here is from genome assembly GCF_018224605.1 of Shewanella sp. M16. NCBI lineage: Bacteria > Pseudomonadati > Pseudomonadota > Gammaproteobacteria > Alteromonadales > Shewanellaceae > Shewanella > Shewanella sp. M16. Next base: position 23,590 of record NZ_JAGTUL010000012.1, read on the forward strand.
CAATGCAGAGAATTTTTGTCGGTACGATATGGTTTTCACCTAACACGACTGATTTCATCTTTAATCCTTTTCAAGATAGGGTTGAAATAATTTTAAATAATAAAACCAACTAGTTAACCTAAATTAGATCTAAACGTTCAATTGAACTAATCACTGTACTTATGACGAACTCTGCTACACTTAAATCAATATTTCAACGAAAACAGCGATCTAACCATTAATAAACCCATTTTACAGGGACAGTCATAGAAGAGGTTTTCGCACTATGTTAACGCTTACCATAAAACAAAAAATCATCTTTAGTTTTAGTGCAATTGGCGCGCTGCTCATCGCTGGTAGTAGCTTTTTCTACTATTCACTCTCCCAAGTACAAACCGCCTATCAAAATATTGAAACCTTAGCCGTACCCGTGCAAAAGCAGAGTAATAGCTTACAACTAGTGCTATTAAAAATGTCACGCCTTGCCACCTTGGCCCATAGTCAGCAAGACACTGCCGCCTTAACCAAAAGTCAGCAAGCATTTACCGCGCTGCAGAAGAAATATCAAAGTATCGAAAATGAGTTAATTGAGCGAGTTGCAGATCAACCTAAGATGCAAACATCCCTAAACGAAGCGCAGGCAAGATACCAAGCCTATTTGCAGCAAAGCCAAGCCATGTTTAGCGCTAAACTCGCCAATGAACAAGCAAAACGGCAGTACCTGCAACTCTTTGAGCGCTTTAACCATGCCAAGACCAACGCCAGTAATGCGATGATTGATCTCGAAACTCTTTCCATCCCCGATAATCCGACTTTACTCGAAGAAATTGTCGGCACAGGTACTCGCATTGACGACATGCTCTATACGCTAGCCAACACTATGGGGGAACTGATCCACACTCAAAGTTTGGATGTTATTCAATCGCACCAACAGGATGTCGGTATTTTACTGGGAAATCTCACCACTAACTTTACCTTTTTAAAACAACAAACTGATGGGCTTGATACATTAGGCCTACTGCAAACATTCGAGCAAGAATATGCGATTATCAATACCTTACTCGCATCGCCTGCCGAACTTTATAAAGTGCAGGAAGCCGTAGTTGAGGCACAACGACAAGCAGAGCAACATTACCTCGATGCCGATAAAGAGTTTAATGCGAATAATCTCGCCTTAGATAAGTTAATCAACTTAGCCGACCGCCGATTTACCAGCCTGCAAACCATTGCCAGTAATGATATTCAACAGGGTCAAACCTTAGCGATTGTACTAGCACTGGTATTTATCATCATGGTGAGCTTTATCTCTTTCTTCACCTCCAAGGCCATGCTCAATCCCTTGGCCTTAGTGAACGGCGCACTCGCCAGTATCGCCCGAGGGGATTTATCTAAACGCATTCATAAACGTCATAACGATGAATTTGGTGCCCTAATCGATAACATGAATACCTTGAGTGACGATCTTGCCAAGCTGTTAACCAATATCAGCCAAAATGCCCATTCATTGGACAGCTCTGCCACCCAAACCAATGAGCAAGGCCAGCGCATCGCCAATGCCGCAACGGCGCAAATCAGTCGAGTCGATGAAACGAAAGCCTTAGCAGAACAGATGTTTACTAGCTCAAATCTAGTGACAGAACAGGCCAGTGAGTCGGCGAGACAAATCAGTCAAGCCTCGAAATACGGTAATCAAGTGAAGCAAATTGCCGATGATAATCGCAATAAAATTGCCGAACTGAGCGCCCGTTTAAGTAGCTCAGTTGAAGTCATGTCTCGCTTGAGCATTCAAAGCGATAATATTGGCAGCATTTTAACCACCATCAGCAGCATTGCCGAACAAACCAATTTGCTGGCACTGAACGCCGCCATTGAAGCCGCCAGAGCGGGGGAACATGGTCGTGGTTTTGCCGTCGTGGCCGATGAAGTGCGATCACTTGCCTCACGCACCCAAGCCGCTACCGCCGAAATTCAAACCATGATCACGGCCCTGCAAAAAGAAACGTCCACGGCAGCCGATGCAATTACTACGGGGCAAAATCAAGCAAATGAGTGTGTCGGACAAAGCCAAACCCTGCAGGATGCTATCGCTCACATAGAAAGCACCTTACATACCCTCAATAAAATGAGTCTAGAGATCACCCACGCCGCCCACGAGCAGTTAGATTACAGCCAGCGGATTGAGTCGAGCATGAGTGAAGCGGCACAATCTGCAGACCAAAATGCCAATGAAGCTATGGACATGGCCAAACGCAGCAACGAAGTCACTCTGCTTGCCCATTCACTCACCAGCTCAGTGGAACGGTTTAAACTATAGAGGTGATGGGACCTAGAATCTAGGCATATTCCATCAGGAATTCATCGAGCTGTTCGTTGGCAATTTCAATCTCGTCACCTTCGAACTGGGCGATATGAAACATGCCCTCACCTTCGTTAGTCACAGGGATATTACTTATTCCTATGATAATACCGTCGGTTGGCGCGCGAATGGCCACACTGTCACCGCCGTGGGGGCTGACGATATGGGCAATGATATAACCCTTAGTCACCCGCTGGCCAAGTTTAAGCTTCATATTCACTAAACCATCGGATTCACTGCGAACCCAATAACTGCGAATAGCACTGACACTCGCGCCTTTGTTACTCACTCGCCCTTTAAGCATATCTAAACTGCGCATCACATTGAGCACACCTTTGAGGCCAGATTTTATCGACAACTCGCTAAAACGTAACGCCTCTCCAGCCTCATATAAAATGCAAGGAATGCCCTGTTGATTAGCATAACCTCGCATAGAAACACTGCGCGCTTTAGAATGCATAATAAGCGGCGCACCAAAGGCATTCGCCATGGCGAGCATAGTCTCATCATTAGTATCACAGCGAATTTGCGGCAAATTATCCCTATGGACGGCCCCAGTATGTAAATCAATCACATGGGTTGCATGAACTAATAACTGAGTGGCAAACAGATTAGCTAAACGGCTTGCGAGCGCCCCTTTGCTAGAACCAGGAAAGCAACGATTTAAATCACGACGATCGGGTAAATAACGGGATTGCTGAATAAAACCAAACACATTCACTATTGGCACCACAATTAACGTGCCCGTCAGATTCTTGGGATTCACTCTGGCTAATAAACGCCGACAAATTTCGATACCATTGAGTTCATCCCCATGAATGGCGGCACAAACCAGTAAAGTCGGGCCAGGTTTGGCTCCGTGAAACACTTCCACATGAATATCGAGTTGCGTATCGGTATACAGCTTAGCGGCAGGCAGCTTGATCCCTAATTGCGTCCCAGCTGTGACTCGTTTTCCCGCTAATTCAAATGCTTCACGTCTTTTTACCATGGCAACTCCCTTGTTCTATCAAATGTTATCCCGCGCGGTTGGCTCATGTTTACCGCATTTTGCCAAAGTGATCCGCTATTGCATATCAGCCTACTTTAAAGACTAAAGTGGGATTTTAAACGAATTATTGCGGCTCAAATTGGTTCAGCCAAGATTTTAAAATCTGCAGCAACACAGGCCTATCTTCAACGCTCACGCCCGCAAACAACGCACTTTGACATTGAATATGCTGAGGTAATGCCTTATCAATGAGCGCCTTACCCTCAGCAGTTAACGAGACATGGACGGCGCGGCGATCTTCCTTACTGTGCTCCCGCTCAATCAGCCCCTTATTTTCGAGTCTGTCTAAACGACTGGTCATAGCGCCAGAACTTAGCATCATGCTCTGATAAAGTTGCGAAGGCGAGAGTGTGAACGGCTCTCCCGAGCGCCTTAACGTCGCGAGCACATCGAACTCCCCCTGACCTAAGCCAAATTCGGCGTGGCATTGCAGCAGTACCACTTCGATATATTTCGTTAAACGAGCGATTCGCCCGAGCACAGCCATAGGGATCAAATCCTCAGTCACACCTTGCTGTTGCCACTGTTCAACAATTCTATCGAGGCCATCTTCTTTAGTATTCGAAGCCGCTTTCTTTTTATCCGTAGAACTCGCGTTAGTATCCGCAGGACTGGCATTAGTTAGCGTCATTTTAGCTGTCATAGGTTTATCTCAATATAAAGATTCTTTACATCATTCTTTACATCTTAGTCATTTTCTCGCAGAATTAAAATATCTTTATATCGAGATACATCTGAAAGAGATTCTTTTTGAATTGTAGTGATGTAGTTTCAACCTACTGTTGTTGAAAGGAAATCATCATGAGTATGCTAAATGCTGCTACAAATCACTTTTTCAGCAAATCAAACTCAGCTTATTTTTGGAGACAATCCATGCGATCCCCCCAGACAGAGAAAGCGAATTTATTGCTGCTCGGACTCGCGTTCATCCTTATTGGTCTAAATCTACGACCCATTCTCGCCTCCGTTGGGCCTTTACTGCCCAGCATACAAAAGGATATCAGTTTAAGTTTTACCTTAGCGTCTATGCTGACATTGCTGCCCGTGCTCGCCATGGGACTGGGTTGTTTTGCAGGCTTTAGTATCGCCAAACGCTTAGGATTCAATACCGTAATGACAGGATCATTACTACTGTTGATCGCCGCTACTGCAATGCGCTTCTGGGCGATAGATGCCAATTGGCTTATCTGCTCGGCATTACTGGCTGGGGTCGCAATCGCCCTCATTCAAACCATAATGCCCGCCATGATTAAGCTTAATTTCGGTGAACGGGTGCCCTTAATGATGGGGCTTTACGTCACCGCCATTATGGGCGGCGCCGCTTTGGCCGCCAGCAGTGCACCTTTTATCGGGATGAACTTAGGTTGGCGCGCGGGCTTAGGCCATTGGACTTGGTTAGGTGTAGCGGCACTGGCGCTATGGATGATGGTTAAACATAACGCCGCATTGCCGAGTCAAACTGCTGAGCAAACTGTGCAGCTTAGCTTTTGGCGTTTTCGTCGCAGTTGGCTATTGGCGATATTTTTTGCATTAGGCACAAGTTGTTATGTCTGCGTACTTGCATGGTTAGCCCCCTACGCGGTCGAGCTAGGTTATAGCCAAACTCAATCGGGATTAGTGTTAGGTTTTTTAACCAGCATGGAAGTGATCGCGGGCTTAGTGTTTCCTTGGCTTGCCAGCAAGTCGACGGACAGACGCGCCATCATAGCCCTACTCTGCTTGCTACAACTCATTGGCTTTATGGGACTGGCACTCGCCCCTCAAGTATCGCTATTTTTATGGGCGGGACTTGCAGGATTAGGTATTGGCGGGATTTTTCCACTCGGGCTGATTGTCACTATGGATCATCAACAGAATCCCATGTTAGCAGGTAAATTAACCGCCTTCGTGCAGGGTGTGGGATATACCATAGCGGCTATCTCGCCTTGGATTGCCGGATTAATTCGCGATAATTTCAACAGCTTTAACAGTGCTTGGTTATTACTCGGTGGCTTAAGTGTGATCGCGTGGATATTATCTTGGCAATTTAATCCGCAGGGCTATGCACGCCAATATCAAATCACCCGCTGTGTATCTTAACTACCTAACTCAACATAAAAAAACCGCCATGTCGGCTAACGATCATGGCGGTTTTTATTGTGTTGAGCTAAATAAATCGCGCTCACACTAAGCGAAACTTAAGACTTTTTAACGAAGCACGTCAGAATCACAATACGAGTACCGTTAACGCGGCCTTCGATATGCTCTGGGTTGTTGGTCAAAGCAATGTTACGCACAGCTGTGCCACGCTTAGCCACAAAGCTAGTGCCTTTCACGTTTAAGTCTTTGATGATGACCACAGTATCGCCCGCATTGAGCACTGCACCATTACTGTCTAACGTTGGCGTAGCATCGTCACCTGCTGCGGCAACTTCGGCATCACCCCACGCTTTTAAATCGTCTTCAAGATAAAGCATATCCAGCAAATCTTGCGCCCAGCTTTCGCCATTTAAGCGCTTAAGCATACGATATGACATCACTTGAACTGCCGGTACAGGACTCCACATGCTGTCATTCAGACAACGCCAGTGGTTCATGTCTATGGTATCCGGTGCCGCAATTTGGCCACTGCAGGTTTCACAAATCATGATCTCATTGTCACGGCCATCGGAGGCTGGCAGATCATAAATAGAGAGTTCAAGCTCGCTGCCACACAGTTCACACTTGCCGCCACAGCGACTTAGCAATTCATTTTCAGTCATTTTTCTGTTCTATATGCCTAGTAAAACGCGGATTATGCCATAAACTGGCATTTTTCGGCAGGGGGCTGAGGCAATATAACCCTATTTTTTATGAGCTATATATACCTAGTCCACACAGCCTTGGTGATTAGTCTTTAAAATTCATAGGCTAAACTCAAACGAACATCACGCCCAGCTGCGGGTATCCCATCGGAGAGAAACGGCACCACTTGCAGATCCGTAAGATTTTTTACCATCAAACGCACACTTAATCCCTTTAAGATGGCTTGAGGTTCATAGGCGAGATACACATTCTGTAGGAAATAATTCTCGCTTGGAGACTCGGCATTAAAGATATCACCGTGGGGAACATTGGTTTGCGCATCATACCAAGCGCCCTGCCAAGCGATAGAAATATCATCTGTGATATACATGCCTAAACGCAGACGAATATCGAGCGGGGCTATGTTAGCTAAATATTCATCGTCATCTTGGCTGTCTCTGAGTGACCCATTGTGCTGTCCTTGCAGCCATGAAACCGCAAGATCACTGAACACATCTTGATAGCGATATTGGGCTTCAAAATCGGCACCGTAAATATGGTAACCATCAAGATTTGTATAACCACTTTGAATTAACTGGGTTTTATCAGACTTAGCTCCGCGGCGCTGGGCAATATCATCACGACCTAAATTGGCAAACAGGGTGATTTGCGTCGACAAAGCATCCTCATTGGCAAGTACATGCTGATGCTGCGTCATTAGGCCTAATTTGAAGGCATGTAAGCGTTCGACATCAATGTCGCGACTCGTGCCGGTAATGCTGGCTTTAGCGTATTGCACGGCATAAATCTCATCCACCACAGGGGCTTGCAAGCTATAAGCGTAATCAAAGTTTAACCGAGCGTGATTTGTCAGTTGATAATCTATGCCTAATCTGGGTGAGAACCCCGAATGATGGGTTGAGCTATAATCATGGCCCGCAGCAATATCATTGTAATCTGGTGCAATATTTGGTCGACCTATGCTGTAGATAAAGTCATATCGCAGCGAGGGAGTCACAGTTAAGTCATTAGTAAGATGAATTGCATCGCGAATATAGGCAGCATAGGTATCTTGACGGCCTTCAGGTTGGTAGTAAGGTGTGTACCAGCCAAAGTTTTTCTCGGGATTTGTTTCATAACTTTTGTTAAACACTAACGAAGTGCGGTCAAGACTACGGTACTGTAATCCTGTGGTGATCTCATGATCGCCAATCAAACTCAAGTTGTTAATATCAATGTAATCACGTTTATAATCTAGCCAAGATTCGTGGCCGAAGTTGCCTACGGAAACCGTCATTTCTCCCACGCGATATCGGGTCTTACCCAGTGGCGTGCATTCGCCGAATGGGAAATCACCACTTGAGTATCGATCAGGGGATTACTCGGCGAATAGCGATAATTAGCCGACCAAGTGTTGTCTTCATAGGTGTTGTAGGCGGTTGTGGCATACAGAGCCTGCTCGTAGGAGCCGTACTTTTTAATGTTGTAGTCCGAAATTGCAGGCATAGGGCCACGGCGGTTAGCCCAAGGTTTGCGGCCCTCATCAAGATAATGGGTCACGCTCAAGGCTAATTGGTGATCGCCCTGCGTGTAATCCATCTTACCCAGGTAGTTATTTTGCTCATAACCTGAATATTCAAACTCTTCACCATTGGCTAAAGTGACATCCCCCGCATCGCGACGCGTAAGATGCAGCAAGCCAGATAAATGTGAATTCACGCGGCCATAAACTGTCCCCGTATAACCCATAGCGTCATTATTGCTGGCGTAGCTGGTTTTGACTCGCGCGCCAAGGGATTGATCATATTTAAGAAAATCATCGGCCGATTTAGTGACCACATACATGGCCCCACCAAAACCGCCATTGCCCGAGCGCACATCATGGGCCCCCTTAATCACTTCCACTCGTTTGATGAGATCAGGATCGAGGAAAAATGAGCCGTAGCGATACTGCTCAAATCCCACCGGAGCATTATCCACATAAACGTTAAAATCTTCAGTCTCACCAAAGCCCCAAATATTAATCCGCTCACCGCCGCTGCGGGTACCGCCATCGATATGCGCCCCCGCCATATCATCGATCACTTCGGCGAAAGTTGTCGCCTGCATCTCCTCGATTTGATCCATGGAAATAATCGCTTCACCGGGTTTAGCGACTGTGATAGCCCTGCGATATTGCTGCCCATGAACCTGCAGGATCTCAATCGGCTCAACCTTAGGCTCGCCCAATACCTCAGCGGCGTACAACGGCATTGAGGGCAATATACATAATCCCATAAGCGACAGATTTCTATTCGCTTTCCACTTATCACACTTAGGCAGGCAACCCATTCAACGTCATCCTATTAACAAACCAATCTAAAAATAGGGCGGCATTATAGGCACTAACGAACAAGATAAGAATAGTTCTCACTTAGCTTTACGTGTAAATAACCGATTCATTGAAAACAAGGTAGAAGCGGCACAATGCAAAAATTTAAGTGAAGATCTTGCCGAAGGATGGCAGTATTGGCACCCAACTTGGCAGTCTTAACTATAGTGTCTTAACTATCGTGAGTAAGAACGAGCGGGCGATACGGGAGGATATGTCAGCAACTCACCTTGCTCCTCAATCGGCATTAATACTGCTTGTGCTCGGTTTATCTGCATTAATAAGGTTCCCTGATAATGGCCACTCTAACAACTAAAATCCCTATTGCGACTGGTGCAACGTTCAGCGCGGCGAGCCTGCAATTTTTAAATCAACTGGCACAAAACAACTCCCGCGACTGGTTTAAAGCCCATCAGGCGGAATACGAAGAAACAGTGCGAACGCCAGCGCTGCAGTTTATCGAGCAAATGCAGCCCAGTATTCTCGCCCTCTCGCCTAGGCTCACTGCCGTACCAAAAAAAGTCGGCGGCAGCTTGATGCGTCCCCAGCGAGACAGCCGTTTTAGCAAAGATAAAACGCCCTATAAAACCAATGTCGGCATTCAATTTCGGCATTTTCAAGGTAAAGACGTACATGCCCCGGGACTGTATCTACATATTGCCGAAGATGGCTGTTTTATTGCAGCAGGGATTTGGCACCCAGAATCGAAAGCCTTAAATGCCATTCGTACTTGTATTGATGAGAATCCTAACGGCTATAAAAAGGCGCTACAAACCTTACAAAGTCATGGATTTAATATGGATGGCGATAGCTTAACTCGACCACCAAAGGGATTTGATAAAAACCACCCTATGCTGGCAGAGCTAAAACGAAAAGATTTTATCGCAGTTAAAAATATCGCCTTTGAGGAACTCTGCCGCCCAGATGCAGCCAGTTTTTGTGCCGAGCAGTTTGCATACTGCACTCAACTGATGGCCTATCTGTGTTTTGCGCTGGACTTGGACTTTTAGAAATAGCTTTTAAAAATAAACTTTTAAAAAATAGATTTCTAAAAAACATGGCCTAGGCAAAAAACTAGGCCAATCAAACTATGTCATTTGCAGTTATGCCGTCTGATTAGTACTCAAACTACGTAAATAGTCTTGCAATACAACAAACGCATTGTCTAACAACTCATATTCGCCTGCCTTACCTAACACTCTAATCCCTTGTAATTGCAGCACTAAAAAAGCAGCAACTTGATGTGGTTGCACATGGGCTAATAGCTCTCCACGCGCTTGGCAAACTTGTAACACTTGGGTGAATGAGGTCTGTAATCGACAAAATAATCGCTGACATTCCTGCAGCACACTTTCATCGTTAAGGCTCTTTTCGAGCACAGCATTTTGCATAAAACAGCCGTATTTTTGTTCCCTCTGCAAAGCAACAAAGCGCGCTAAATAAGCTTCTATTTCAGCTAAGCCCGCTTTTTCATGCAGCAAAGTATCTGAAGCGCCAAAGGAGTAGTTATCGAGGTAGAAACTGAGGCACTCGCGATAAAGATTCTGCTTGTCGCCAAAACTGTTATAGAGACTAAATCGATTAATGCCTAAATGGCCGACAAGATCGGAAATCGAGGTTTCGGCAAAGCCCTTTTGCCAAAAAAGCTCCATCGCCAATATGAGTTTTTCTTGCCGATCAAAATTACAACTTCGTGCCATAAGCCTGCGACCTAATCTCTGAATACGCGTTCACGATCAGCTTTACCATTCCTCTTTACTACAGAAAGTTGAGGATAAAACATTCTTGACTGATTGTTTAGATATGGCGTAAATTCTAACCTAACCGAACGTTCAGAAAAAGCCTTATATGCCCGAATCGAGCATAAAGCACTGATAAAAACTACAGGACTTTAGATGAAACTCTACGAATTAGCTCCGACTCCCAGCGCACGCCGCGTCAGTATTTTTCTTGCGGAAAAAGGCATAGAAGTGCCAAGAGTGAACGTCGATATCCGTGGAGGCGAGAATTTAAGCGCCGAGTTTAAAGCCAAAAGTATGAATGGCCGCATTCCGCTGCTCGAACTCGATGATGGCAGCTACCTGTGTGAATCTGTTGCCATTTGCCGCTATTTAGACGAAATCCACCCGAGTGAGCGTTCACTGTTTGGTAATACACCGCTTGAGCGCGCCAAAGTAGAAATGTGGCAACGTATCATAGAGTTACAAGGATTAATGGTTGGGTTTCAAGCCTTTCGTAATTTAAGCGGCGTCTATAAAGACAGGGAAAATTGTGTCGAGTCTTGGGGCGTAGAATCACGCCAAAGGGTCATTGACTTCCTACCAAGCTTAGACCAACAATTGAACACGTCAGCCTTTGTGGCAGGCGATGCATTCAGTATTGCCGATATTTCGGCTTACGTTTTTATCAGTTTTATTAAAAATTTAGACATCGAAGTGGCTGATAACTTGCCGCATCTCAAGGCTTGGTTCAACACTATGGCGCAGCGTCCTGCCATAGTATCGTTAACCCCTAAAAAATAGCGGCGCTAATGCCTGATGATGAATATTCATGGGCACTAAAGTGAGTAGCTATAAGCGTTATAACCTAAAGGAATCATCATGATAGATTTATACACAGCCGCGACCCCTAATGGTTTTAAAATTTCCATCGCACTGGAAGAAATGGGACTTGAATATCGCGTCCATAAATTAGATTTCAGCACAAGTGAGCAAAAACAGCCCGAGTTTATCGCCATCAATCCCAATGGTCGCATTCCCGCCATTATTGACCGCGATAACGCGGATTTTGTGGTATTCGAATCGGGTGCAATTCTGCTGTATCTCGCCGAAAAAACAGGTAAATTCCTGCCAGCCGATCCTAAAAAACGCTCGCAGGTGATCCAATGGTTAATGTTCCAAATGAGCGGCGTCGGCCCCATGATGGGACAAGCCAACGTATTCTTTAGGTACTTCCCTGAAAAAATCCCCGCAGCCATTGACCGTTACCAAAAAGAAGGTCGACGTTTATTCGAGGTTATGAATACTCAACTAGCTACAAATCAATACCTTGCTGGTGACGAATACACGATTGCCGACATCGCAACTTGGCCTTGGGTGCGGATCCACGAGTGGAGCGGCATCAATATGGAAGGTCTGACCCATTTGCAACGTTGGTTAGATGAGTTAGCACTCAGACCCGCGTGCCAAAAAGGCATAATCACGCCGCCACCTGTGGAAATGAGTGATGAAGAACGGGCTAAGCAAATCCAAAAGATGGTGACGAAATAGTCATCTGCTAAGCGGTCATTGCGCGAATAGCCTGCAAATAACCCTTTGGTACTGAATGCACCATGAGTCTCAGTGACTCAACCACAAAAAGCCCCGCAAGTTGATGCTACTTTGGGGCTTTTTTTCTGCCTGTTATCGGGCAAAACTGCTACACTCTGCGCCACTTATTTTTCCCCTCTGTTACAGTTATGCCTCCTACATAAGGCGCAGCCACAGAGAGCATAATTCAGGCTAAATTTATGGGTAATCCAAGCAGCTTCTCTTCCGATAAGGCATCTAACTCAAACACATCGTCAGCGTTAAATACAGAGGCGAGCACCCCCGCGCAAAAACGTGCGCTCAGTTACGCCAGTACAATTAAGCAGTTATTCGATGAAATTCAAAGCAGTAAAATGCCCGCCGACCGTATTTTGGCAAACTACTTTAGAGAACATAAAAAACACGGCTCGAAGGATCGTAAAGTCATTCGTGAATCCTTATTTAGTCTATTTCGCTGGTGGGGTTGGTTTCAGCGATTAGGCGATCAACAAGAATCAGCAACTTATTTTGCCAGCCTAAGTGCCAGTGCGTTATTGGAAGCCCATGCTTGGCAAGATATCGCCACTGCTTGGCATGAGTTATCGCAGTCACCTATCGATTATCAGCAGGCTCAAGCACTTGCCGTTAAAAGCCTCGACGACAAACTCACGCTAATGCAGCATTTATTTCCCGCGGCTGAGTTTAAACCACAGGACTTATTACCCGAGTGGTTCTGGCAACGGTGCCCTGTAGATGCGGCGCAGCAAGCGCAATTAATTGAGGCTATGTCCAGTCGCCCACCGATTTGGGGCCGCGCACAGGGGATCACGAGTCAAGATGCGGCGACACAACTGCAAGCGCTCGGTATCGATGCTAGTTATGGTCATTACTTTAACGATGCCATTAACCTTGGCAGCAAGAGTATGAATCTTAATGAAATCGCCCTGTATAAAGACGGCAACATTGAGATCCAAGATTTGGCTTCACAGGTTATAGGGCAAATTTGCGCGCCAGAACCCAATGCCCATTGGTGGGATGCCTGCAGTGGTGCCGGCGGTAAAACCCTGCAACTGCGGTCTTTGATGCTGACCAAGGCTGCTGATACTCAAACCCCCTCCACGGGCAGCATTATATCGTCAGATATTCGCTCCAATGCCCTAGAAGAACTGACTAAACGTGCCCAAAGAGCCCACTTTAACGGTATTAGCGTTGCCCGTTGGAAGAGCGATGCCCTGCCGGTACCTGCGGATCATTTCGACGGTGTGTTAGTCGATGCCCCGTGCAGTTGCACTGGCACTTGGCGACGTAATCCTGATATGCGTTGGTTGGATGGTGTTGAAGCCGTGGCCGATAAAGCCGCGTTACAGCTCGATATTTTAAGCCGTAGTAGCCGTGCAGTTAAAGCGGGCGGCATCCTCGTTTACGCCACGTGTTCCTTGTCGCCGCTCGAGAACCAAGACGTGGTGACGGCGTTTTTACAGCAACATCCAGAGTTCACGCTCACGCCAATACGCCATCCTTTTACGGGTGAACAAACAGAAATGTTGACCGTATGGCCCTTTGAAGCGAATAGTGATGGTATGTTTGTCGCGCGTATGCTGCGCAGCAAGTAACACTAACTCATTATTTTGTATCAAAACTTGGCGCCTTTCATTCTGGGCGCCAGTTTCAATCATATAATATAATTTCCGATGATAATTACACTTATCCTTTAATTATCATAAAGATAACTCACACATCCCCCATTGAAATCTCAGATACGGCCATTTCAGTGGCAAGATATAGCCTTTGGACAAAACTTTTCACCATCAGTGATGAAATATTTCGCTTTAGCTTCATCTCTCCTTTGGGTAAAAAGATCGGGTGCTGCGAATGGCACAGGTATTTTTGGAATTTTGACCATGTCACACTCCTATGAATTTGACGACGATGATGCGCCATGGGGCGATAACGTCAAAGGTAAGCAAAAGAATAAACGCGTGAAACAGCGCCGCAGAGATACTAAGCGACGTTACTCGGACGATAATACAGAGGTGGATTTCTACCAAAATAAATCGAAGTAACTAAATCTAAGTACCCTTGCTCTCACGGGTTTGTTTTACAAATTCGTTCTGTGCTAAACCTGCCAAATCTGAGCAAGTTGGATAATATCCAACTTGCTACTCAACCCCCGTTATCACCTCTCAAATACTTAATCATTCCAGTGTAAAATCAATGGGCTTAATGGCTTATTTGCCCTATGCTTTTTGGGCTATAACTCCCAAATCATTGGACTTACACTGAAATTTAAGGATGAACGCCATGGAAAAACAGCGCCCCGACTTTATTTATCCCCAAGGCAGTATGTTGATGCACTCACCCTTAGTGCTAAATAAAGCCGATATGTACGGTTTTTTTCTTAAGGGGAAACAGGAAAACCTGCAACGCTCTATCGATAAAACCCTGAATCAAGTTGCCGGCAGCGCAATGTATTTTAAGGTGCTGTCTCCCTACGTACTGACAACCTTCACTCAAATTGAAAAAGCATATTCCGCTTATCCAGAGGACAGAGCTAAGGGCTGGATCCAAGAAACGGACATCATCACTTGGGTCATGGTCGGGCGCCAAGATAGCAGCGACAGTAAACAAATCAGCCAAGTGTATTTTCAGCCACTACACATTTGGGTGAACGATGCCATGGCCTTGATTAATGGCAGAGAACTCTTTGGTTATCCTAAGTATTTATGTGAATACACTATGCCAGCGGTTGGCGAGCCTCTGACGCGATTATCCCTTGAGACCAAAAGTTTTTTACATTTCTCACCCGAAACCGAACTTGCCCTGCATCCATTAATTGAAGTGAATTGCGATGCCAAACCCGAGGCACAGCTTTCAACCCTTGAAGCGATAGCTCAAACTTGGCAACTCTTTAAAGAACAAACCGATTTTATTCCAGAACTTGACCAGCTTGGCGAAGAGCAGCTATTTCATCTGTTATTTAAACCCGCTATCGATCAAGTATTTCTAAAACAGTTCCCCGACTCGTCAGGGCAAAAAGCCATTTATCAAGCCATCGTTGCCGCGCCAGCCCAAGTGAATAAAGTGCACAGTGTTGCCCTGCTAAAAAATGATTTTGTCGCGACCATTTTTGATAATGCCAGCTTTCCGTTAAAGGATACGCTCGGGGTCGAGATTGGTGAGCAGCACGTTTTACTCCCCTACCATGTGAACTTCGATTTTGAAGTGCCGCCCGGTGAGGTATTAGTCGATAACTCCGAAATCAAAAAACAGAAAATAGCCATTCTCGGTGGCGGTGTCGCGGCAATGACAGCAGCCTGTTATCTAACCGACAAACCCGGCTGGCAGAATCAATATGAGATTGATGTCTATCAACTCGGCTGGCGTATCGGTGGTAAAGGGGCAAGTGGCCGCAATGCCGCTATGGGGCAACGCATAGAAGAACATGGTTTACACATCTGGTTTGGTTTCTATCAAAACGCGTTTGCCCTAATGCGTAAAGCGTATGAGGAATTGGATAGGCCAGCAAACGCGCCGCTTGCGACTTTTTTTGATGCCTTTAAACCCCATAACTTCATCGTCTTACAGGAAGAAGTTGATGGCCGTTCTGTGAGTTGGCCAATCACTTTCCCAATGCTACCAGGCATCCCAGGTGACGGCACCGAAACCCTCACCTTCTGGAAAGTCGTTAAAGTCGCCTTTGCGTGGATCAAAAAATGGCTCAAAGACATGGATGACCTGCTCGATGCAGATGAAAATGCCATGGGAACACCTAAAAACTGGCTCGATAGCAGCTGGTTTGAACGCTTAAAAGATAAGTTAGAGGATTCGGTCGAAGATGCCAAAGAATCACTCGACGCGCTCGGTGATAAGCTTGAATGCCATTTTAATCAAATGATTGGCCGCGAGTGCGATGAGCATGTACACAGTGAAAGTGACGATGGTTTTGTAGAATCAGCTGTCGATGCCCTGCATCAAAGACTCGTGAAACGTTTTAGCGGACATTTAGATAATAATGACGAACTGCGCCACTTATATATAGCCGCCGATCTGGGGCTCACGATCCTCAAGGGCATGTTTGCCGACGATGTATTTGAAAAAGGCTTTGATGCCATCAATGGCTATGATTATCGCGAATGGTTAACCAAACACGGCGCCAGCCTTAAGTACACAGTCGACAGTGCGCCAGTGCGCGGTTTTTACGACTTAGTGTTTGCCTATGAGAAAGGGAACTTCGACAAACCCAATGTCGAAGCGGGCACAATTATCCGCGCTATGCTGCGTATTGCCCTGTGCTATCAAGGTGGCGTGATGTGGAAAATGCAGGCGGGCATGGGTGATGTTGTGTTTACACCTTTTTACGAAGTGCTCAAACGCCGCGGAGTCAATTTCCACTACTTCAATCGAGTTGATAATCTCGAATGCCGTAATCAAAGTATTCAAGCGATTGAGATCACTGAGCAAGTAGCTCTGGCGCCGACTGTCACAAACTACGATCCTTTAGTCGATGTGAAAGGTCTCGCTTGCTGGCCGAGTACGCCCAATTATGAGCAGCTTGAGCCTGAGCAATCGGCACTGCTTAAAGCCCATAATATCAATCTTGAACACTTCTGGAGCGATTGGGACAGCGTGTATGAAACTCACTTTGGCAAAGCCCTGCCGAAAAAGCGTTTAGTCAAAGGCGTAGATTTCGACAAAGTGATCTTCGGTCTATCCATAGGTTCTGTGCCCCACGTGGCGAGTGAAGTTATGGCACAAAGCCCAGCCCTCACACTTTGCGTTGATAAGGTGCAAACTGTCGCCACTCAAGCCTATCAACTGTGGATGAACCAAGATCTGAATGGGATAGGCTGGCCTAATTACTCTGAAGATGGAGAGGAACCCGTATTATCAGGCTTCACCGAACCCTTCGATACTTGGGCATCGATGAACCAACTACTAGACAAAGAAGATTGGCGCGGCTTAGAACCTAAAAATGCCAGTTACTTTTGCTCGGCATTGCCTGTCGAGGCCTATCCACCAAGCTCGGATGTAAATTTCCAACAACGGAAAACCTTAGAAGCTAAAGCGGGTGCTATCCATCAACTCAATACCGAAATCCATAAACTTTGGCAAAATGTCGGTGATAGCTTCCCTTGGGAATGGTTACACGATGAACAAGGCCGTCAAGGAGTTGCCCGCTTCGATAGCCAATATTGGCGCGCAAATGTAGACCCATCCGAGCGTTATGTCTTATCGGTTAAAGACAGCTCGCAGTATCGCATCACGACAGATGGCACAGGGATAGATAACCTGTATATGACGGGCGATTGGATAAAGACAAGCCTTAATGCGGGCTGCGTCGAAGCGGCGACGATGGCGGGAATGTACACATCAAAAGCGATATCGGGTCATCCTGCGGTGATTAAGGGCGAAAAAGACTTCTAAGCTCGTCCTTAAATCTAGCTAAGTCGCAAACTTGGACACTGCTCAGTCCAAGCAAAATGAAGCTAATAAATCTAAGATAAAAACATAAACGGCGCAGATAAATTCTGCGCCGTTTATGTTTTTCAATGTTCTAATAATACCAATCGTATTAAATATCTGTTCATTCAGCGGGAGTTCAACGCGCTTTAGACAAGGCGAAGGCTTGAAGGCATAGTGGTGTTCTGCCGAAAGCCTTAAACGCAGTATAAAGCGCGTTGCCATGTAGTAAACATCAGCCGCCCTTCGGGAGCCACACAGGCATCCCACTCCAGTGTTGCATTGACTTAAAAGGGAATAACCATTTCTGCGTCAATGCGCCTTGGATTGAAATACCTGTGAGGCTCTGAACTGATTAGCTATTTAATGTGATTGGTATAAAACGATTATTTTAAATTTTCAATAGCTAGCTTAAATGTAGCCTCACATCGACACCGCGAGTATCTGCATACTCTTGACGACGCTTATCCATACGCGATTGATATAAGTGAGTGTCAGCAGAACGCAACCACTCATGGGGATCTGCGACCTCAGTGTTTAACGACATCCCAAAACTACACTGGCAATCTTTAAAACCATGGCTTGCTAATTCTTCACCTAAGCCACTCAAAGCACTCTGTAATAACTGGATACCAGCAGAAGGCGTCACAATCACAAACTCGTCACCACTAATACGATAAACCTTCATGTGCGCTAAGTCTGTTGCTTGCAATAACTGCACTATCAACAGCAATAATCTATCGCCTTCTTGATGGCCGAGTGTTTCATTGACACTTTTCAGACTATCGATATTCAATAATGCTAACGCCATCGGTTGCACGACTTTATCGGCAAATCCTAATTGTGAGTTCATATATTCGTCAAAGGCATAACGATTACCGACTCGCGTTAATCCATCTAAACGTGCCTTTTCCCATGCAATCGCTAACTCTTCAATATGCGCCTTACGTTCCTCAGCAAGTAATTTCAGCTTATTCGCTAACGCTAAGGACAGCAGCAACGCATCGGCCGTGCCGCCCATCAGTGTCGCCAGCTCAGCATGTTCGATAAAATCAGGGGTTAACCCCATATTTCCGGGTAAAATAATCACCGCAGGTAACAGCAAGCAGGTAAAGGCAAGAATAAAATAACGTGCAGGAGCAAAGCCTTTCATCAAACACACATTACCGCAGGTAATCGCTAAAGCAATCCATAGCATAATCAGTACAGAAGCAATAATTGCCGTATAGGATAACAACCAAATACTGGTCGGCAGAGCCACAATGCAGGCAAACATTAAATACTGACTAAGACGCCACAGCCGCGGAGAGTAACTAGGTAACTGCAGGAAGTGCTTGTAAAACATGATATTAAAAATGGGCAAACTGATGAAAAACAGATGATGCAACTCGAGGTAATGGAAATTAAATAAGTGTGCAGGCAAATGGAAAGTCAGTGCCCAGCCACCAAAATAGGCAAATACGTAAAGACCATAGTAGAGAAACGCTTTATCAAGAATAGAGATATAAATCAAAATATTATATAAGGCGATAAACAATAAGCCGCCCAAACACAACAGCACTGCCATTGCGAGACGGTCAGACATAAGTTGATGATCCGCCACACTTTGCAATGCTATCTCAGGGGGAGAGGAGTAATAACGGCTACTCAGCTTCACCACCAACCAATAATCCGTGCCCATATTCAAGGTGACCTTACGGCCATAATCGAATAAAAACTGGTATGGAGCAGTGTAGCCACTGTGGGCATGTTGTACGCTGCCGTCACTGCCGAGTATCCAATAATCTACGGATTCAATAATCGAATTACTTGCATCCACTACCCAGTTTGATTGACGTTGATTGACCATCACAGGTGTAATCATCCAATAATCGCCACCGGTTAAGCTGACCGAACTAGCTTCGTCGAGTTGTCCCATCCAATGGGGCACGGTTTCAAACCGCTCAGGAGGCTGTTGATCCGCTTTAGCATGGAACAAATACGGGGAGTCCAACGCAATTTCAGCGCTTAATACAGAGGGACTTAATGTCCACAAGAAAAGTAAAAAACACCCAAATAGAGTTTGTTTAAGTTTGTTCATCGGCTTATTTAGTTAAAGGGCCATAGATCATTTTTACAGCTATGAAGAAAATGCTAATGCTGTCAATCTTAGTCGATAGTTGGATTTGTAGGTTAACTTTATGGCTACATTTAGTTTTTTACAATCAGTTAGGCTAAATTAGTCGGATATACCATACCTTATGATGCTATTTTAGTCTCAAAGTCCAAACTGCGGCATGAAATTCAAGATACACCTTAATACTGACTTATTTTTGCTGGGATCCTATGCAGCCTCTATTGATGATTTTAGCCGCACAACTACTGATTGCCAGCGGTAACCTATTGGTTAAGTTGCTTGAAACCAATGCGCCTGTTTTTCAACTGGTGCTCTACAGGCAATTATTTGCCACCCTGCTTGTACTGCCTTTTGTGTGGCACTTACAAGGTAATCTTAAACTGAGTCCTTTTTACAAAGTACATCTCGCCCGCGCGCTATTGATTGGACTGGGCAACGCCATTTTTATGCTCGCTATTTTGCATCTTCCACTCGCAACAGTAACAGCCGTGATTTATACCTCACCCTTGTTACTGCTAGTGCTATCGGCCATTTTTTTAAATGAACGTATTGGTTATCGACGCACGGTCGCAGGTCTTATCGGCTTTAGCGGTATTTTGCTTATCAGCCAACCAACAGAATTTAACCTGTACATAGGTTTAGCCTTTTTCGGTGCCATGACATCAGCGTTGAATAGTTTGATTTTAAAGGCCTATTCGACCCATGAACATCCTTTTTCCATGCTCTTTTGGTCTAATGCCTTTGCGATGATATTTCTGATACCTGCGACCTTATACGAAGGCGCCGAATTTAGTTTACCAGTGGCGCAAGTGGGGCTGACTTTGGGACTATTTTACATTGCCATGACCTATCTCATCATCCATGCCTATCGACGTGCCGATGCGAGCCAAATGGCACCAGTAGAATATACAGGATTGATTTTTGCAGCCTTGTTAGGCTGGTGGATACTCGATGAAGAACTCAGCCTAGTGATTTTAATCGGGATTGGATTGGTCATTTTATCATCCATATTACCAAGCTACAGTGAGCTAAAGGCGAAATGGAAAAGCCGGCGAAGTTAACCTCGCCGGCTCTTTAATTCGACATCTCGATCGCAATACAGCTAAATCAATAAGCCTTGTGCTTAGAAACGGAATTTACCGCCAATATACACACCATCTTCGAAAGTAAAATTGCGGGCATCATCGTATTCGAAGGCAATCTTGCGGTAACCAACATAAAGTGCCATATTTGGCGTTATACGGTATTGCACTTTTGAGTCTAATTCATAATGACCATCAACATTGCCAAATGACAATACAGACGGTGCATAGTAAGCCGCAGCGTGCAGTGAAATATTGGGTCCCATTGATAGTGCATAACGACCACCAACAGAAACAGCACTGCCATTGGGTGAATAGTCAGACCAAAGCTGGCTTAACTGAGCACCAACCTCAAAGTGATGCACACCCGCATCATGGGTCATGTGCATTGCACCTTGAGCGATATGGCCGCCTTCATCCGCATAGATATAACCCAAAACTGCGTTAGTATCTTTGTTCAATTGCAGTTCTAACTCAGTTGAAACCACATCGTTGTTCAACCCAAGATTAAATTCTGACGCATTCACTTGCAGCGCTGCTGCACTCAATAATAAGACACTTGCTACTCTGAACTTAGCCATAAAAAAACACCTCAATAATGACTGTGGGTAATAGCCGCGGATCATACCGAATAAATAAAGAAAATCAGCCTATTTGCGTATAAAGAGGGATTATTTGCGAGGAATATACAAATGTAAAACAAGATGAAAACACATTAAGATCTAAGTCTTTTCACTTACAATACAATTAGACCGCCGGGGTACGATCGCCAACTAAAGACTGCATTATCGCTTCAGCATCGACATTAACGCTTAAAGCTAAGTAATACCAACCCACAGTATTTCCTGTGCCACGGATACTCAAATAATTACGCCAAAATTGAAAACCTGCCTTCAATAAATTAGCTTGACTCGACGTGTTCTCGGCGCGAATTGTGGCGTATAAAATCAATATCCCTAAAGCCTTAGCCACTTCGATACGTTTTTGCGTTAACCCTTGTGCTATGCCTTGACGTCGATAATGGGGCGACACCACCAGATAACCCAGTTCACCGACAGTGCCTTTATCGACAGTGCCTTTACCAGCTTTTATCGCGGCGCAACCGACTATCTCACCCTCGATAGTTTTCGCTAAGATCACCGCACGGGAATGGAAAAAGACCTGATGATCCAACGGATGAGCATTATCATCACGCCCATCAATTAATTGTGCCGCCAGCGCTAATTCTTCCGGCTTTTTACCTATAACAAACTGAATGTTATTCATATCCAGATTAAACCGTTAATGTTCCCAACATACGGTGAATGCACACCAAATTGCCGTGCATTCATCTTCCAAACTCACCCAAGAACCCACGCTACAGATATAACAACGTCGCCATACCTAAGAAAGTAAAGAAACCCACCACATCGGTCACTGTCGTTAAGATCACTGAACCCGATAACGCCGCATCTTGATTAAACTTCTGCAACACCATAGGCACTATCACCCCAGCAATAGCGGCAACGGCCATATTAATCAATATCGCACAGCCAATCACTATGCCTATCGTCGCTTCACCGAACCACCAGCCAGAGACTAAACCTATCACTATCGCCCACAAAAATCCGTTAACTATGCCAATGCCGAGTTCGTTTTTCATTAGCGAAAACAAGTTACCCGCCGAAATCTGTCCCATGGCCATACCGCGGATCATTAGCGTTAGAGACTGGCTCCCCGCGATACCGCCCATAGAAGCGACAATCGGCATCAACACAGCTAATGCAACCACTTGCGATAGGACATTTTCAAATAAACCAATAGTCGCTGAGGCAAGGAAAGCCGTCAGTAAATTGATCCCAAGCCATACTGCACGGCGCTGAGCACCTTTCATAATAGGGGCGAACAAGTCGTCGGATTCATCCATACCCGCTGTTGCCATCAACTGCGCCTCATAATGCTCACGCACTAATGCCGTTGCGGTTCGTAGCGTCACTCGGCCGATTAACTCTCCGGACTCATCAATCACAGGCAATTCAATTTCGCGGCTGTGCTCTATCGCTTCGGCCGCTTCCAAAAGACTCGTATCGGCGGATAACGCACGGCAGTCCTCAGACAAAAGTGAAATCAATAACTCATCGGGATTATGTTTAAAAATATCATAACGACGAACAGTACCTTGATACTTATCCAGATCATCAACGATAAACAAATTGTCGTTACAATCGAGCTCTATACGGCGAAAGAAGCGCTGCGCTTGAGCAACTGTCGCCTTATCACTGAGCACCAACATTTGATGATCGGTATAACGGCCGATTTCATTCTCAGAGTATTGATCATAAAGTTCGAATCGTTGTCGCTGACGCTCCCCCATCTGAGCCAAGGCACGATCGGTAAAACTTTCAGGAAGATAATCACTCCACTCAATTAAATCTTCAGGGCTTAATTGCGCAAATAACAAATCCACTTCATTGTCAGGCATCCGCTTCAGGATCCCCATACGTGGATCGGCACGCATCAGGCTCAGCACAGTCACTCTGTCAGCAAATTCAACTTGCTGCCAACGCTCATAACGCTCATCCAAGGGCAAGGATTCAAGCGCTAAGGCTATGGTTCCAGGTTCTGAGTCATTCAGAATTTCACTAAACACTTCAGCCTGTTCTTCGCCTTCAACTTCAGTGAGTTGTTGAACTACTTGCCCCACATCCGCTTGCATGTTTGTTTCGTATTCTGCGTCATTTTCTATCACACAGATGCCCTTTTCTTTAGCCACAAAATTGCTGTAACTATATTGATAATTAAGTAAATTAGCAAACCCACAAAATAAATTGCGCGCAATTATATTGCTGAAAATTATTTTAAGGTTTATGCTGTTTGGCTAAGATCCTACGGAGGTGAACATGACTACGAATATATACAGCCAATCAGCAACAGACATTCAAGGCAACGCGGTAAGCTTAGAGCAGTATCGGGGCAAAGTACTCTTAATCGTCAACACCGCCAGTGAATGTGGATTTACACCGCAATACAAAGGATTAGAAGCGCTATATCAAAAATACAAAGATCAAGGATTAGTGATTTTAGGCTTTCCTTGCAATCAATTTGGCGCCCAAGAAAAAGCCGATGAACAAGGCATTCAAGCCTTTTGTGAATTGAATTTTGGCGTGACGTTTCCGCTATTTTCTAAAATAGAAGTGAATGGCGAACATACGCATCCACTTTATCAATACCTTAAGAAAGCCGCTCCCGGCGTATTAGGCACTCAAGGTATTAAATGGAATTTCACTAAATTTTTAGTTAATCGCCAAGGCGAAGCAATCGAAAGATTTGCATCAACGACCAAACCCGAAGCATTAGAAAGTAAAATTGCTGCTTTGCTAAAATAATTTAATCACTATCTATTTGAAATCTTGCAATTTATAAAAATTTAGATTTATTTTAATTTTTTATGGAACTTTAACCGTACAAGGCCCCTCAAATGTATTGAACAGTGAATGTCTTTTTCATGTTCATCATCTCCCTGGGGCTTCTAGCGCAGTCCCCTTGACCTAGGAATAGGTCATTAGGCAACCATTAGGTTGCCTTTTTTTATCCCTTTATTTTATATGTAATATAAATGTAACAACTAAGTGTGGGCACTCAATATCTCTCAAAAACTTTTTTTGTCTTTTTTCTGATATCGGTGAACTTAATTAAAAATGGCGACTCTGAGTATAGGTAAGGATTAACGGATAAGATTAAATGCACCTTGAGAATGAAATATGTGAAGTCGCAGTTTCATGCACTCAAATGACACAGTTTCTGTTTTATCGCATTGAGTCGAATTGGTTGGTCGTTCATCATCATCTCCCTTTTGGGACGCAATAGAAAACACGCTAGCGCACTGAATTCTATTTGTATCCCGCACTGATTTCCTTGTGGCAACCTTAGGTTGCCATTTTTTTTACTCAAATTTCAACAAGCGCTAACGCTAGCTTATAGATTAATAAACTGACACGCGTTTAATTTTTTATCCCCATGATTTTAATGTAGAAAAAATGTAACACTTAAGTGTGAGTACTCAGTATTCCCCAGAAAAATGTCCCATAAAATCTTTTTTAAACTTTTTGGGATTTTTTTCTGATATCAGTGAACTTAATTAAAAATGGTGACTCTGAGTATAGGTAAGGATTAACAGATAAGATTAAATGCACCTTGAGAATGAAATATGTGAAGTCGCAGTTTCATACCCTCAAATGACACAGTTTCTGTTTTATCGCATTGAGTCGAATTGGTTGGTCGTTCATCATCATCTCCCTTTTGGGACACAATAGAAAACACGCTAGCGCATTGAATTCTATTTGTATCCCACACTGATTTCTTTGTGGCAACCAATAGGTTGCCATTTTTTTTACCTAAATTTCTATAAGCTGAGTGATTTGTCCAATTGAACTTGAATCGAAGGATGATAGCCTGCACGAGCCTTTGTATAGATGTCTTTTAATTCAGAGTGATATCCCGCAATTTGTAACTCAGCATAGAGTGGCCGCACAAATTTACCGCGTCCAATACGCACTAAATAGGCACTTAATGCCGGCAACACAGGATCATAATGATTACGAATCGCGACTCGAAACCAATCACAGGCAATTTCTGCATTAGTCGATTGGGTTAATTGGAAGGTTTCATCCAGATCCATCAATTGAACTTGACTAACGACTTCAGGTAATTGGGTCAGAAAATATTGCCAATGGTGCACTCGCCAATCTTTAACGCTTAATCGGCCCGCTGCCGTTCCCTGTAGAAAACACGCCAGCGCATCATCGACTTTATCTAAACTCATGGATGTTGGTCCGCAATAGCCCTCAGGTAAGCCTTCACCATAAATCCACGTTAATAGTTCAGCTTCAGTGATTTTATCTGCGTGTAATTGCAGTAAAGTTTGTTTTGCGTACTCGACAAACACTTCGGTGGTAATGGCTTTAAACGCAAAATGATTCACATAAGTGAGTAAAAATTTATCAAACTCTACTCGCCCTAGCCTGCGCTCTAAATCATGGACAAACATCGAAGCCTTATCATAAGTAAATCGATTAAAAGCAAGATTAGGATCGTCCTGCTGCACATTAGCGGGTAAAGTTTGCTTACCCGTAGGCAAAGACGCGATTTCTTCTTTTAAGCGACCAAACTCTATTACCCATTCTAATTCTGCCTGTTCTTTGCCGTAGACAGCCTCGACAATACGGTTAGTAAAATAGGTCGTGAAACCTTCGTTTAACCAGAGATCACGCCAAGTCGCATTACTGACCAAATTGCCCGTCCAAGAATGCGCTAACTCATGGGCAACGGTTGACACTAAGCTTTTATCGCCAGCAATGAGTGTGGGCGTTAAAAAGGCTAAACGCGGATTTTCCATTCCACCGAATGGGAAACTCGGCGGCAAGATAATCATGTCATAGCGGCCCCATACGTAAGGACCTAACAATGACTCGGCAACGTCGAGCATATTTTCAGTATCTTCAAACTCTTTTGCGGCGGCCGCTAGCAGGCTCGGCTCGGTATACACGCCGCATCTTGGACCTATCGCTTGAAAGGCAATATCACCCACAGCCAAGGCCATTAAATGGGTCGGAATAGGCTGTTCCATCTCAAAGTGAAACACACCATTAAGTGGCGTATCGGGATGATTCATCGCGCTCATAACGGCGCGCATGCCTTTGGGCACTTGCACCTTAGCATCAAAAGTGATCCGCGCCTTAGGCGTATCTTGTAATGGGATCCAACTGCGGGCATTGATCGGTTGCGATTGACTAAAGAGGTAAGGTAACTGTTTACCCGCGGTTTGCTCTGGCGCTAGCCACTGTAATCCTTGGGCGGACGGAGAGGTTTGATAGTGAATACAAACCTGCTTGCATGGAGATTCTGGTAACGTGATACACAATTTTTGCCCGAGGATGGGGTCAGCTTCATTAAGCACAAAGTCGAGCGGTTCATCATCCATTTCTGTTAATGCATTCACCCCCTCTATACCATTAAAGCAAGTCACAGCAAGTATGGTTAGATCTCGACTATCAAGCCAAAGCTCTGTTACATCACACTCAAGAAAATCCAAGGACAGCGTCGCTTTAGCGAAAAGACGCTGCGCGTCAAAATCCACCATGACATCCAAAGAGACATGGGTCACTTGCACTTGTTCGGTATTCGCAAAAGAATGGTAATCTCGGGTTAAATCCCAAGGGGCTACATCAGCTAATGTACTCTTAGTTGGTTGCAACACTGTCGCCTCGATATTCAAGTTTTGAGCGGTATGTTCTAAATAGTGAGTTATTAGTTACCTTGCTGTGGTGACGGGCTTGATAACTTATCACTAATCATTGGAAGGTATTATCGACTGCAAATTTACTCAGAGGCAAATCGTAACTGAGCTTTAAAGATCCTTAGGAACAAGTTTTTTGTAACAGTTCATCTTTGGGTGTAGGTACCGAGTTTGCAATAAGCTATCTCTAGCTTGCTGGATTTATCGGTAGTCACAGTAGAAGCAGCTAAAATTGAGACGTGCAAACTTGGCAAAAATCGAGTCAGCCTCTTTTTATAAAAACAAAATGCAAAATTATTTAAAATATTTCGCACTTTCCCTGAACTAATTTGATGATGCTGAGTCAGATATTATGAACCGAATCTTTGTAATGAGTTTCTTCGTTCATCATCATTCTCCTTTAGATGGTTTCTAGCGCGACCGTCCCAAGATTCCGAATTGGAATTTACAGCAACCTACTTAGGTTGCTTTTTTTATGTCTTTAATTTGGTCTAAACCTGACATCATTACACATTTAAAACCACAAAAACAAAAAGGACCTCCTGAGAGGTCCTTGATTAACAAGCCGTTTGGCTTACAAGCGAATACCTACTTGCTCTAAATCTTTAGCAACTACGCTATTAGGCACAGGTACATAACCGTCTTTTTCTACCACTTGCTGACCTTGCTTAGACAACACATAACGCAGGAATTCTTTTTCCATTGGTGCTAAGTCTTTGTTTGGTTGCTTGTTCACGTAAACGTATAAGTAACGTGATAGTGGGTAAGTACCATTAGCCGCGTTTTCAGCTGTAGCTTCGATAAACTCATTGCCTTTCTTAGCGATGGCAACAGCTTTAACACCTGCAGTTTTGTAACCGATACCTGAGTAGCCAATCGCATTCAAAGATTGAGAAACAGATTGCACAACAGAAGCTGAACCAGGTTGCTCGTTTACGTTAGCTTTAAAGTCACCTTTACAAAGCGCGTGCTCTTTAAAGTAACCGTAAGTGCCCGATACTGAGTTGCGACCGTAAAGTTGAACGTCTTTGGCAGACCAGTTACCGTCTAAGCCTAAATCGCCCCAACGTTGGATGTCACTGCTACCACATTTGTGAGTTGAAGAAAAAATGCCATCAACTTGCTCAACGCTTAAGCCTTTGATTGGGTTATCTTTGTGCACGAATACGGCTAAAGCATCGATAGCTACACGAATCGCAGTTGGCTTATAACCAAAATGCTTTTCGAACGCTTCAACTTCATTAGGCTTCATCTTACGGCTCATCGGACCGAACTGTGAAGTGCCTTCAGTCAACGCTGGTGGCGCAGTAGAAGAACCCGCCGCTTGGATCTGAATGTTGACGTTAGGGTACATTTGTTTAAATTCTTCTGCCCAAAGTGTCATCATGTTGGCTAAGGTATCTGACCCTACAGATGATAAGTTGCCAGATACACCGCTCGCTTTTTCATAAGTAGGCAAAGATGGATCAATCGATGCCATCGCAGTGGCAGAGAATACACCAGCGGCTGTTAGAGTAATCGCGCCGACAAGCTTTTTCAGTTTCATTATGTGCTCCAGTAGTAAGCTAACTAATTTGTAACTTAAGTTTCTTCAGACGCAGCCAGTATCAATCGCTACAATGACAATTCTATGTCCGTGATATGACACTTAAATGACAATGCACTATTTATCGCTTTTTTCTGTCATTAATACCAATCACATTAAATATCTAATCAGTTCAGAGCCTCACAGGCATTTAAATCCAAGGCGCATTGACGCAGAAATGGTCATTCATGCAACACCGGAGTGGGATGCCTGTGTGGCTCCCGAAGGGCGGATTTCAACGCGCTGAATGAACAGATATTTAATACTATTGGTATAATAAAGACTCAATAAACCTAGAAATAAAAACAGGCCCTAATGGCCTGTTTTTAATATTTATTGTAAATATTTCACTCACACATACTATTTCTTACGTTCGATAAGATGCAAAGGGATAATAAAGCTAAAAGTACTGCCTTTACCGACTTCACTGCTGATTTTAAGCTTACTGTGATGGTGGTTAAGCGCATGTTTTACTATCGCTAAACCTAAACCACTACCACCGGTTTGCCTTGAGCGCGCACTGTCTACCCGATAAAAGCGTTCCGTTAATCGACCAATATGCTGAGCCGCAATACCTTCACCCGTATCCGTTACGCTAAAGATGGCACCCGTAGCCACACTGCACCACTGCACTGTAATTTTCCCGCCAGGTTCTGTGTAACGAATCGCATTAGAAATCAAGTTAGAACAGGCACTTCTCAGCTGCAATTCATTGCCGTGAGAATCAAGTCCAGGCTCACAATAGAAACTCAACTCATACTTATCTTGTGCCAGCGCCTTAGCTTCCTCCTTGAGCACCTCCATCAACTGCGTCATATTCACAGTGTTTTCGAGGTTAATATCCGCCGCATCTTCAATTCGCGATAACATCAATAGCTGTTCGACCATAGATTGCATTCGTCGCGTCTGCTGCTGCATCAATGCTAACGGCTTGACGTTCATCGAATCAGGCTCTGCCATGCTTTGCATCATTTCGAGATAACCCTGTAGCACAGTGAGCGGCGTTTTTAATTCATGCGACACATTAGCGACAAACTCTTTACGCATTCCCTCAAGCTGACGTATACGAGTGATATCCCGCGCAATTAACAGTAACTGTCTGTCACCGTAAGCCATGATACGGATTTCAAGCAAACGCTTATCCGATACTGGCGAAGGTAACTCCAGCGGCTCTTTGTATTGTGCGGATTTAATGTAAGCAGAAAAATCAGGATGACGGATTAAATTATCGATTCGTTGACCATTATCCTGTGGCCACACAAAACCGAGAATGAGTTGCGCTAACTTGTTGCACCATAAAATATTATGTTCTGAATCAAGCACGACAGCGGCATCGGGTAACGCCTCAGCACCTTGACGAAATCGTGCCAGCAGTGCGGCCAGTTGACCGACACGCCGACGATTCTTCCCTTGAAGGCGATAAATACCGTTAAATACACCTTCCCAGCTCCCACTGCCCTGCGGCGGCGTGAGTTTCCTATCCCGCCATAACCAAAAGTTAAGCCGTGATAATTGCCGGTAATGCCAGCAAACTAACCCTAGCGTGCCGATAAAGAGTATCCAGAGAAGTTTCCCTACCAATAAACCTATTAGCGCGCAAAGCAGTAGATATAAACCTAAGCGCGTAAACAACCGATACCCTGAATAAGAGTCAGACATAAATAAACCCAAACATCAGGCTAAATAAGAGGAGCACAAGATAGCGTAAAAGCTAACTTGTGCCTAACAGTTATTCAGCACTAAATGCGTGTAGAGAAACGATAACCAGCGCCACGAACCGTTTGGATCAAGCGATCATGACCAGACTCTTCAACGGCTTTACGAAGGCGTCTGATATGCACGTCAACGGTTCTGTCTTCAACATACACATTGGTGCCCCACACATTATCGAGCAGCTGTTCACGGCTGTAAACACGCTCAGGATGGGTCATGAAAAAGTGTAATAAACGAAATTCGGTTGGGCCCATATCTAATACAGTTTCACCCACACTCACCCTGTGACTCACAGGATCGAGCATTAAGCCCTGTACATCAATGGTTTCTTCTAAACGAGTCGGTGCACTACGACGCAATACGGCTTTAATACGTGCGACCAGCTCTTTAGGGGAAAAAGGTTTAGTGATGTAATCATCGGCGCCAACTTCGAGGCCTTTGACTTTATCTTCCTCTTCACCGCGGGCGGTTAACATAATGATCGGAATTTGGCGCGTAAATTCATCTTGCTTTAAGCGTTTCGCCAATTGAATACCACTTCCGCCAGGAAACATCCAATCCAATAAAATCAGATCGGGGTAAGGCTCCTTTAGCAGCGCAATGGCCGAATCAAAATCTTCCGCCGCAGAGGTTGTAAACCCATGCTGTTCCATTACAAAAGTCAGCATCTCGCGGATGGCCAACTCGTCTTCTACTATCAATATCCTTGCAGTCATAAGTGATTTTCTGTCAGTGAATGTCAACACGGCTATTATTAGTCATTTTTATTACAGATTTATGAATAAGTGCGCCGCTTGAGCCATATAGTAGTAATATTTGTCATAATAAGTTTATATAACTGTTTGTTTATAGCAATAAAAAAGGAGGCTATATGCCTCCTTAATTGAGCTTTAATGCTAGATTTAGAATTTGTGTTCTAAGCCAACACCAATGTATTTGTCATCATCTGTAGACGCTTCTAACGAACGGTTCGTGTAGAAAGCGAATAGTTTAGTTGGCTTACCTAAGCTGTAGTCTGCACCTACCGACCATGAATCACCAAGTTCTTCCATATCTTGGAACTGAGCTTTTAAAGTAACAGCATCGATATCATAGGCAGCGCTTAATAGATAGCCGTTAGCACTTTCTGCAGTGACTTCAACTGGCATCGACGTTGCAGAATCAAATTTATAGGTTTGCTCTTGTTGCTGGTACATACCACCCAGTTTAATACCGGCTAACTTAGCTTGTAAGCTGGCACGAACAATCTCATATCCAGACACATCTGAGTCATAAGCAAGAGAGGCATAAACGGGTGTTTTCTTCAGTTTCGCATCACCATACATGGCCGCTAAGCTAAAACCATCTTGAGCAAATTGACCTTTTACATCATTTCCTTCGGCAACATAGGTAACGCCGAATACAAAATCACCAAAGGAAGGCGTAAGGTAAGTCGCCGTTTGAGCAGCGCGAACTTCACCCTTGAACAGCTTACCTAAGTCACCTGAAAGGTCGTTAAACTGATCAACATCACCTTGAGAAATTTTCAACAAGGTATCATTACGACCCACAGAGAACGAACCAAATGCGCCTTTCAAACCAACAAATTGGTTACGTGCAGTAAAGTTATCGCTTGATGCTGCACCTGTATCAACTTGATATTCCACTGTGTAGAAAGCTTCCAGCGAGCTAGACAGCGCAAAATCACCCTTCACACCAAAACGAGAAGCATTACTTTGAATAGTTGTTGTAGCATCACCTTTCTCATCATTTGATTGAGCAGTGACATTCAACTTACCATAAACAGTCAGTGGCTCAGCGGCATTAGCTGAAGCCAGAGTTGCAGAAGCTAGCGCAGAAGCAAGTAGAGTTTTACAAAAAACGTTCATCATTTAATCCTTTCGACGTTATGTTCGTCTTGGTTATTGGTTTGGAACGACCGAAAGTTTGCAATGAATGTGTTTCAATTTTATTTCAATTGTGACCATTAACGTTGGCGTGCAAAAAAGCTGACGCGAAGCCAGGCATAAAACCCAGTAAAAATGCGGGCTGCAGCTAAGCTAATTATTATGTTACAGTTTAATGAATTCTGATCCTCAGTTAAAAATCAGCTATTGAACACAGGTTTACCCCGCCCAAACTATGCCGTAAACTGCCACTTTAATTTTCAATGGGCGCCTCTTATGTGGTTTAAAAATCTTACTCTTTATCGTTTCAATAAACCTTTTGCCGTCGAAACCGAAGCGCTAGAAACTGCGTTGGCCGATTTCACTTTCTCCCCCTGCTCAAGCCAAGATGTCAGTAAATTTGGTTTCTCAAATGCGTTAGGCAAAAAAGGCAGTTCTTTGGTCCATAGCGCTGACAATCGCCATCTGATCTGCGTGACTAAAGAAGAGAAAATTCTGCCAGGCCAAGTCATCAAAGAAGCCTTAGAAGAAAAAGTGGCTCTCATTGAAGATGAAGAAAATCGTAAACTGGCGAAAAAAGAAAAAGATGCGCTAAAAGATGAAATCATCACTAGCCTACTGCCACGCGCTTTTTCGCGCCGAAGCCAAACCCACGCCTTGATTTTACCTGAGCTAGAAATGATCCTCGTTGATAGTTCAAGTGCCACTAAGGCCGAAGAATTATTAGCGTTATTACGTAAAGCTCTCGGCAGTTTACCTGTGATCCCACTGAGCTTTAAAGCGCCAGTCGAATCCAATTTAACTGAATGGTTAAAACTTGGCAGCGCACCATTACCCTTTGAAATGCAAGACGAAGCCGAGCTCAAATCTGAAGCTGATGAAGGCGGAATTGTGCGCTTTAAGCAGCAGGATTTGAAAGAAGACGAAGTGTTAGCTCACTTAGCAACAGGTAAGCAAGTACACAAGTTAGCGCTGCATTTCGGCCAATCGATTGCACTATTATTGCAATCAGATGCCAGCGTGAAGCGCCTTAAATTCTCTGAAGAATTTAGAGCAGGGAACGATGAAGTCGGCACTGACGATCCTATGGCTCGTTTAGATGCAGACTTTGCCCTAATGGGCAGCGAGTTAGTCGCCTTGATGCATGCACTCGTGGCCGCCCTTGGTGGACTCGAAGACGCACAAGTTTAAGCAAAACTCGTTAAGCAGACGAGATCTGCAACTCGCTTGTTAGACTGAGCCGTACAAGATAAGAAAAGGCGCCCCCATCAAAATAATGGTTGCGCCTTTTTTATGACGATTTTACTTTAGGTGGCTTTAAGACAAAGGCATTTAGATGCTAAAGATGAAGTCCTAACCACATTAAGCTTTAATCGCTAACTCGCCTTTATTGTCAAACGGCCAATCAATGCCTAACCAAGTCTTGAAGAAAGCTTTTTGCTGTTTAGTCGCTTTTGCATCCCCCTTGAGCACTAGCTTACCGCTTTGCTGCTCGCCAAGGGTGAGCTGTACTTGCTTGATTTTATCGTTGCTAAATAATATCACCTCTACACTATCGCCAACCTTAAAGTCTTTGATGCGCTTATAGAAACCCGCAGCAGTCACCTTGAGACCATTAATCGCTAATACTTCATCCCCCGCAACTATACCCGCTTGCCAAGCAGGACCATTACGCAACACTTGGTCTAACACTAAAGAGCCATGGGTACTGCTCAAGGTCATTCCCGCAAATGCCTCAGCTTTTGAATCTTTACCATAGGACAGATTTAACCCTGCCTGTGATAATAATTCTGGGAAATCTAAACTCATGGGACTATTCACATTGGCTTGCCACCAAGGTGCATAATCTTTGCCGGATAAGTCTTTAAGAATATACTGAACATCACTAACACCATAGCCTTTTGGTACGCGATGTTCTTGATATAAACGACGGTGCACATCGCGATATGAATACTTAAGTTCGGAGTCTTGCAGTAATGAAAAATCTAAGGCTAAAGAGGTTAAGTAACCCTCTGAGTAAATATTTACACTGTGGTTAATAGCATAATCGCCACCGATACTGCTCCACTCCCCTGCACTCGCCTCTGCCACAGATTGAGTTTCACGACCCGGATTGAGTTGGTTTTTCTCGACGCGCTTGGCTAAATCTTCGAGGAACTCTTTAACTGTTATGACTCCAGCCCGCAACAGCAACTGATCTTGAAAATAACTGGTAGATCCTTCGGCCATCCACAGTAATTCCGTCATATTTTCATGTTGATAATCGTAGGGAACTAATCCCTCTGGGCGATAAGCCTTCACGTTCCAGGTATGGATAAACTCATGGGATGCTGTGCTAATAAAGCGCAGATAGTCCTTGCGTTCACGGAAACTAAAGCGCGGCAGCTGAATGACAGTAGAGTTTAAATGCTCTGTCGCGCCACTGGCACCACTCGTTGCATGCACCATATAAACATAACGATCAAAAGGATAATCATCCCAAATCACCTTGGCTTGACCGCTTAAGGCTTTAAGATCTTTTACTATTTTATCCGTGTCATAGTTACCTTCACCCCAAAACACCAATTCATAGTTTTTACCATTAGCACTAAATTGTTTATGGGTACTCATACCAGTTTCAATCGGGGAGTCGATCAACACATCATAATTAGGGGCAATAAAGGAATGAGCGGCCTTACCCGATGACATCCCAGAGTAACTTTGCCAATTTTTAGGCACTTTTAATTCTACGGATATTGGTTCAGAGCGAAATTGCGGACTGTACATGAACACACCGCTAGCATCTAAATAGGCATGGCTCGCGTCAATATGGCGCACCCTTTGGCCTAATTCATTAGCATACAATTGATAACTGACGGTAACACGGGTTGGCTGCGTGAGCGCCACTTGCCATTCACCGCTCGCGGTGCGCTTCCATTGCAGTTCATGACCTTGACTATCTTTAGCACTAAATAAGCGCACACCATCGGCCAAAGGCAATACTTGATATTTGCCCGTCCGCCACACAGGGAGATTCACCGTAAAATCGTTCGTCTTCACTTCAGGAAAAGTGACACTCACTTGGGCAATATGGTGTTCGGGTTTAATAAGGTCGATTTGGTATTTCACATCGGCCAATACTTGACCCGAAAATAATGCGCTCAATATCAAGATTGATAGTCTGTTGGGTTTCACTCTTGCTTCCTTCTGTTATTATGCTTCTTATGATTTTTCCAAGTATAACAAGTCGATGTAGCATCCTCATTAGGCGCTAACAAAAGCTAACAAAATAAGTTCTTTGACTAAAGGAATGAGGAATCACAGTTCAAATGCAAAAACTCACGGTTATTTTATTTACTCTGTTGCTGTCACTGCCTTTTACTGTCCAAAGCCGAGATCTTGAAGCGGATGAGGTTGAGTTAAGAGAATCACCGCAGCAAATGTATGATGCGCTCAACAAAACGATTTCCTTTCCCCTTGCATTTCAAAACCGTGACCAATTTGAGCGCGCAGCCCAAGAGCAAGGTTACAATCCACTCGAATTTGAACAGATTTTGTATTTACTGGCCCGCCTCAATATGGAGCCAAACGTTAAAACCAAGGTCGATTTTCAAAACGCAAAAAGCTTGATTGAACTCCTATCGACTGCGGCGCAATCACCCTACGAACTTGCCATGGTCGCCATGTTAAATGGCCGTTACCTTGGCCGTACTGCACAGAAATATCAAGAAGCGATTGGTCTTTATAACGAAGCGCTCACCCGCATCAACGACAGCTATGACATCGAAGCATTAATTCTTAAACACAATATTCATGAACATCTAGGTGGCTTACATTTATTGATCCGCCAAGAAGTGCCAGCACTGATGCACTTCCACACATACCGCGACATTGCCTATAAACTCAGAAACGATTACTTAATCGCGGCGGCTGAAGCGAGGCTTGGCTTTTATTACAATTTTAATCAGCAGCTTACAAAATCATTACAGCATTATAGTGAAGCGATTCGGATCTCTAATCGTTCTAATTACCCATCAATGAAAACCAATCTGCAATTGCAACTTTCTAAAGTATACCGTGACTTAAAGCAGTGGGATGAAGCGCTTAAAAACGCTCATGAAGCCGCAGCTGGCTTTAAAAAGATGGGCAATGACACTTATCTTTCAAGTTGTATGACAGTGATCGCTATGGTCTATGGCGAACAAGGGGATTGGCATAAAGCGATTGATTACTACCTAAATGCCCAGCAATTAGATGCAAAACGCGGTAACTACATCGCACAGGGGCTTAATTTCCATAATTTAGGACAAGCCTACTCAAATATTAAAGACAATGTTAACGCCCTAAAATATTTACTGATGGCCAATCAAATATTCAAAGAAAAACAAAGCCATCACTATCAAGTTTATAACGAACTCTTAATTGGTGAAATCGCCCAAACCAACCAAGATTGGCCGCTGATGATGGCCCATGCCGATATCGCATTAGCACTCGCGGTCGATTTAAAACTGGTCGATGAACAAAAATCCGCACTCACCCTTATCGCCTCGGCGGCGCAAAAATTAGGTGAATTATCAAAAACCATCGATGCCCAAGCCCGTATCATTGAGCTAGGTAAAAAGCCAGCCGAGACAGATAAAGACTCCCCAGTGTCGGCCTCTGCCCTTGCAGAGCAACAGCTTAAACTTGAGCTCAACATGCTACAGGGAAAACTCGTTGAGACAGTGAAAGAAAGCAACAACACTCACACGCTACTGCTCATTTGCAGCCTTATTGCCGGACTCTTGCTGCTCGTGATTGTTTTCGTGCTACAAAATCGTCGCAAAATAATGGCTAAAAACGCGGCATTAACTCAATTAACGCTACAGGAACCCTTCACTCACAATTTAGGGTATGCCGCATTATTAGCGCACTTAAGCCATAATCAAAGTCAGGAATCCACAACGGCACTCGCGATTATCGCCTTCCCCACCCAACTTACGGCGGATCTGGACTATGGCCAATATTTTAGTGATGCAGTAACAGCGCAAATTGCCAATCATCTAACGGATGCACTTGCAGCATCTGTTTATGTGGTACGCCAAGGGGTATTTGCGGTTCGGTTCACGCAACCTATTGAGCCGACACAAATACTCAGCCAAGTACGCCTGAAACTCGATCAACAGCAAATCACACATAATTTCCGTCTTGGCTTTGCGCATTTGCCACTTTTAGCGAAATCAGAAATTAAAATGGCCGCGAAATTAAAATTTGAAACAGTGCAGATGGCGCTTGCCTGTGCCCGTAGTTTAGGTGGAAATAACGACTATTATGTCGCTCTCAGAGCCCTCGACTTTGTTCCTTTGAGCTTATTTGCAAACCCGTTATTTTTGCACCTTGAAAAAGGCATTGAGCGTGGATTAATCAGATTAGAGACCAACGGCAATAAAGAGGATATTCGCTGGCCTTGCTGGGAAAATAACCAAGATAGGCAATTATTGGAAAATATTTGATCAATATCGGTAATTAATCACAGAGTCACAGGCAAATCGCATTTGCACTCTACGCCCAGTGTTATAACATTAGTATCATATGAGTTAACAGCTAATCTGGACATAGGATTGTCATGTTTTTTAGCCTTGCAGAGTTAGGACAATACTCAGGATGAAGGATTCAAGCGCTACAGTTTCACAACTTGCCTTGCTGCAACAGAAACTCCATTCGGCCAAACTTGCCCTTGATGAAGTTAATGAAGATAGAAATGCAAAGTTACAGACATTACTCCAATTTATTGGTCACTTAAGCCTCGCCTGTAAAGGGCAAAATCTTGAGCTGGATAATAAACTCGCCAAACTTCGCCATAACTTAAATACGTTTGAGCGAGTCGATGAGGCATTGCCAGAATTAGTTGATGTCGAGCGCCTGCTAAAAGGCCAATATCACCATGTGATGGTACAACTCGAAGAGAGTCGTACTGGTTTGTCACAGGTGATCCGTCAGATCCAACGTGTTAACTCTGCACCTGAAAAGCTCAAAAAAGAAGTCAATTACTTCAAGCAAGATCTGGCGAAACCTTTTCATACTGTATGGGAATATATACCCAAAGTTAAGCAAATCATTGGCTTCTACGAAACCATATTACAGCTACAATTTAGCGAATCTGAAAAACTTGATGTCTTACCAAAGCACAGGCAGCTAGCCCATGAGCTGGCGCAGATGATTTCGGAAATCGAGTTCCGTAAAGATCAACGTGACCAAGTATTAGTGATCAAAGAAGTACTCTCTTCTGAGATTGAAGTTGACAGCTTGCTCGAAGCCTACCAAACCATTTTAGCGTTATTGCTTGATAATATCGCCCGCGAGAAATCGGCATCCCAAGAGTTTTTGTTTGCACTCAATGATGCCTTAGCCGCAGTACGTGAGGTGGTGAGCGAGTCTTACAATCACAATCAACGTAGCTTCCAATTAAAAACCCAGCTGAATCGTGAGATTAACACCCGCGTCGATAACGCAGGTGAAATCATTATCGATGTGGAAGACGTCGTTGACCTTAAAGCTCAACTAACAGAGCAACTTAACTCTATCCGCTCGGCATTAGCCCGTAAAGAAGCCCTAGAGCAAAGAGAGCAAGCTCTGCTGCGCAAGTCGATGGAGACAATGCGCAAAGAGCTTAATGAGTTAAGTAGTGAGGCTAACACCTACAAAGAGCGTTTGTTTGAACAACAAAAACTCAACTTACTCGACAGCTTAACTCAATTGCCTAACCGTGCGGCATTAGAAGAGCGCATGGAGCTAGAATACCGTAACTATCAACGGCATAAGTCCCCGCTGTGGGTTGCCGTTGCCGATATCGATCACTTCAAAACTATCAACGACAGTTTTGGCCACAGTACAGGTGATAAAACCTTGCAAGTTATAGCAATGGCATTGAAAAACTCACTGCGAGATACAGAATTTGTAGCCCGCTATGGCGGTGAAGAATTTGTACTGCTATTACCTGATGTAGCCCCTGCTGATATCGCTCAACTTTTAAACAGAGTGCGCGAGAAAGTAAAAAATATTCCATTTAAATTTAAAAATCAGAGAATTACAGTTACAGTATCTATAGGGGCTGCGCAAGTTATGGGAAGTGAACTCATACATGAGACCTTTGAACGCGCCGATGCAGCACTCTACAAAGCGAAACACGAAAGCAGAGACAGGGTTGTGATTGACGTATAATTAAGCCCCACTATACGCCTCCTCTAATCACTCCTGTCATGACGAAGGAGTGGTAAATGATAGTAAAAGTCAGCCCAAAAGGCAGCATGGATCAGCTTTCGCAACTTGAAGTTGATCGACTCAAAAATAGTGCCAAAAGTGCCCTATACCAACTGTACCGCAACTGCTCCTTAGCAGTGCTTGCCGCGGGTTTAAAAACCGACAACTCTAAAGCCCTATTCGAGCAATACCATGATTTCGACATCAACGTTTTACAACGGGAGCGTGGGGTAAAATTAGAACTGATCAATCCCCCCGAACAAGCCTTTGTCGATGGTCAAATTATCACGGGAATTCAAGAGCATCTGTTCTCAGTCTTACGCGATATCCTTTATATCAGTGATAGATATGACTCACTAAAACACATTAATCTGACCAATGCCCACCATATCACCAATGTGGTGTTTGATATTCTGCGTAATGCGCGGGCGATAGCACCGATGAAAGACCCTAATGTGGTCGTCTGTTGGGGCGGACACAGTATTAATGCCATCGAATACCAGTACACACGTGAGGTAGGTTATCAACTTGGCCTGAGGGAATTAGATATTTGTACAGGCTGTGGTCCTGGTGCGATGGAAGGTCCGATGAAAGGTGCGGCGATAGGTCATGCCAAGCAACGGATTAAAAATGCACGATATATTGGTTTAACTGAACCAAGTATTATTGCCGCCGAGCCACCGAATCAAATTGTCAATGAACTGGTGATCTTACCCGATATTGAAAAGCGCCTCGAAGCTTTCGTGCGCTTAGGCCACGGCATTATTATCTTCCCTGGCGGTGCTGGCACGGCTGAAGAATTGCTCTATATATTGGGTATTTTACTTAACGAAGAAAACCAACAAACGCCTTTCCCGCTGATACTCACAGGCCCAACGGAGAGCGCAGATTACTTCATTAAGATTGATGAGTTTATTGCCTCAACCTTAGGACCCGAAGCTCAAAAAAAGTACCAAATTATCATAGATAATCCCACTGAAGTGGCACGCATCATGAAGCAAGGAATGGAGCAAGTAAAAGCCTATCGCCGCTCAACGGGTGATGCTTACCAATATCAGTGGGCACTGAAGATTGAGTCTGAGTTTCAGTTACCTTTTATCCCAAGCCACGAAGTGATGGCAAACTTAGATCTACACTTCCAAACCAATAAAGCCGAACTTGCCGCCAACCTGCGTAAAGCGTTTTCAGGTATAGTGGCGGGTAACGTCAAGTCGGAAACAATCAAGCACATAGAGCGTGATGGCCCCTTCCAATTAAAAGGCGATCCTAAGCTCATGGATATGATGGATAAACTCTTAAGTGCATTTGTACAACAACAAAGAATGAAGCTTCCAGGAAGCGCCTATATTCCTTGCTATCAAATAGTGAAATAGAGAGCGAAGCAACAACAGCCCATGAACAAGTTTTTAATCATCGATGGTCTCAACTTGGTTCGCCGCATCTATGCGGCGATCCCCGATGAATCCGATATGCAAAGCCTCACAGAGCGCGTCAGTTTGGCGTGTACTAAACTGCTGCGGGTGCATCGCCCTACCCATGTGGCTATCGTGTGGGACGGTGATGAAATCTCATGGCGTAAACAGCTTTACCCCGATTACAAAAAAGGCCGTAAACCTATGCCAGAGCCGCTGGCAAAAGGCCTTGCTGCGCTGCAAGATCACTTAACCATGATGAACATTGGCTCTATTTATGCGGCGGCTGAAGCAGATGATGTGATTGCCACTCTAGCGATAAAAACAGCCAAAGCGCAGGGTGAAGCCATTATAGTGTCCACCGACAAAGGTTTTAGTCAGCTCAATCATCGCCAAATCAGCCAGTGGGATTACTTTAATCAGCAGTACTTAGATATCGCTGCATTGGAACAAAAACTCGGTGTCGAACGCAGTCAATTTCTCGACTTGATGGCATTAGCGGGCGATAGCGGTAATAAAATTCCCGGTATTGCAGGCATTGGCCCTAAATCAGCCGCCGAATTATTGAAAACCTTTAGAAGCTTACCAACCTTATTTTCATCGCTATCTAACTTAGGCGCTAAACAAGCCAAAAAACTTGCCGAAGGTAAGGAGATGGCAAGACTCAGCTATAAGCTCGCACAGTTACAAACAGACCTGCCACTCAATATTAATTTAAAAGATTTTCGCGTGATGAACTCCTTGCCTGATAATAACTATCTGCCTGAAAACCCCAATCAATCCTGCCTAAACATCTGTTAATATAAAGTTGCAATTAACGCATTTACCTTAGAACAACAAAAGCGTATTTTATGGACGTAATAACGTGACTCATTTAATGAGGTAAAGGAATAACTGTAAATGAAATCAAAAGTTTCGGTAATCATCGGTAGCATTTTCGCCGCCTACGTCGCCTTTGTCGCTGTGGTGGTACTCGTTTATGAACCTACGCCAGATGACATGAGTTGGGAGGACCGACAGTCCTATAACAGCCAAAAAATGAACGAGTTAGCGCTAGGGCAAAATATCGTTTCAGTAAAACAGTTACTAGGTAAAGCTGACTTTTCAGAGGCCAAAGCCGTAAAAGAAACCAAGCTACAGGTGCTCTTTTATCGCACTCACCATGAAAAATCAGACGGTGTAACCACGAAAGAGGAATGTACCCCACTTATTTTTGAAAATGATCAATTGATTGCTTGGGGCCAAGATACCTATAAGCAATATCTCGATGCAGATACTGACACAGCCCTCAGCTCTGCCCAAGAGACATTAACCAGTAAATAAATACGACTGACAGTTAAATAAAAACGCCACCGAATCGGTGGCGTTTTTATTTTGACAATCAACGAATTGACTCAGTTGTAAAACAACTAAACCAATTGCCTATTCATCATCGGCCTTATACTCGACATAGGCTTCACCTTTGCTGAGCCATTCTGGCGCGGGTTTTCCCTTCAGATAATGGTCGAAATATTGCATCATGCGAATGCTGTAATCGAGCTTGTTCGGGTACTTTTTCAAGTGATGCGGCTCATCCTCGTATTGTAAGAACACCACTTCTTTACCCGCACGGCGCATGGCTAAGTACATTTCAACACCTTGTTCCCAAGGCACTGCATCGTCCTTATCACCAAACATGATCATCAAAGGCGTTTGAATACGGTCAGCATAAAATACTGGCGAGTTTTCAATATACTTTTGCGGCGCGGCAAACAAACTTGCGCCAATACGACTCTGTCCGGTTTCATATTGGAACTGACGCGCAATACCTGTGCCGTGGCGAATACCGCTATAGGCACTGGTCATATTCGATACTGGAGCACCTGCAACCGCCGCCTTAAACATCTTAGTTTGAGTAATAGCAAACGCCGTTTGATAGCCACTCCAAGAATGACCTTGCAAACCAATAGCATCGGGATCAGCAATTCCTATTTCAATCAGCTTTTGCACGCCAGAGGTGAGCGCTTGTACTGAGCTCGCCCCTGGGTAACCAATTTCAAAGCGAATGTCCGGTAGGAACACCGCATAGCCATTATTGATGTACCAAGCAAAGTTAGGTCTGTGGTTAATGTTCATCTGCGGGAAGGCGTGCAGTCTATCCGTCATAAAGCGATAGTAATAAACCAGTACAGGATAGCGCTTACCCGCTTGATAATTCGTCGGCTTGATCAGCACGCCATCTAACGGTTTACCATCACCATTTGTCCAGTGAACTAACTCGGATTGGCTCCAGTTAAAGGCTTGACGCTGCTTATCTAAATCGGTTTGCTTAACTGCATTTTGCGGTGCGCTATAGCTGGCCGTATACAAGTCAGGGAATACGTCAAAACGTTCCTTAGAAAACACGATAGTATCGGCGTCTTTACTGCGTCCCAATACTGTCAGCTTATACTCACCTTGCATCAACGTCTTCACGCCTGCTTCACCCAAGGTGGCTTGATAAAAACCATCGGCCTTGGTTTTATCACTATAACCGTGGAGTAACATAGTGGCGTTATAGGTAAGCTCTGTCGGCTCATCGGGATTATCGACTAAGCCCTCAAGGCGATATTGAATTTTCTGAGTGCGCCCTTTTCCTGCGGTTAAGGCAAAGCCCGCCTTAGATTCGGTATTAAACTGCCAAACATCGTATTTGTCGTAAACCAAGAAACCCGCATCATTTTTAAGCCAAGGACCAAAACCATATCCTGGAGCACTGGATGGATAATCGTGGTCTTCATCGGCAAAACTAACCTTTAGGGATT
Source organism: Shewanella sp. M16 (assembly GCF_018224605.1). Taxonomy (NCBI): domain Bacteria; kingdom Pseudomonadati; phylum Pseudomonadota; class Gammaproteobacteria; order Alteromonadales; family Shewanellaceae; genus Shewanella; species Shewanella sp. M16. The sequence goes on from NZ_JAGTUL010000012.1 coordinate 66,926, forward strand.
TTGTGAGATTAGTGCGACGGTCCTGTGCAATATCATAGAGATACACATTACCTTGCTGATAATAAGCCACATACTTGCCATTTCCCGACAGCGTAGGCTCGGCATCACTCGGCTGTTGTGTCAAAAATGGCACTTTACTGCCAGTATTAATATCGACCAGATAATAATCTTGGTAGAACCCTGCCCAAGTTGCCATCTTGCGATAGGGCAAATCTGAACTGGCCAACATAAAACGTTTATGTTGTGAAATCGTCACATCTGGAACAGTTTTATCGCCAAGCTGCACCACGTTATTTGAGCCTAAATGCAATACCGCAAGGTAAGTGCGTTTTTGCTCATCCTCATATTGCTTGATTTCATTAGGCTTAATACGAGGATCATCCCCATGCCACACCTTAAGTCCACGCTGTCCGGTGACAATATTTGTATCGAACAGGTCTTTTTCTTCGGTGATCTTCTGCAAACTGAGCTGCTGACTCACCTCTGGTACACGGCCAAAGAACAACCTTTCGCTGTCCAATGAGAAGCTTAAACTTGTGTAGCGATTCAGTTTCCACTCGGGTGACTCAGGGATTTTACTGATTTTACCCGATTGCAAATCGACCAGCGATAACTGATAGCTGCGGCCATAAGGTAACTCACTGTCTTTGCCCTGCGTAAATGCAAGCCAACGACCATTTTTAGCCAGCGCTAACGCACCAATCTGTTGGCTAGGCGAATCAAAGGCAACGGTTTTTTTGTGAGTGTTTAAATCGACTAACTGCAATTGATGCTGTTTATTGGCGATATCATTCACCGCTAACGCAAGTCGGCGGCTCGCCTTATCAAACACATAACCTGTCACTTGCTCAACATCGATGCGCTTAGTTTGATCGTCTAAACTGATCAAACTAAAACGGCGGCCTTGGTCAAACTTATCAACCTTTGGCTTATCCGCTTTCGCTGGGGTTTGTGTGCCTGCTTCAGCGAGTTTTTCGCTGGCTTTAGGCTCAGCATCTTTTTTGGACTCTTCATCAGCCTCAAACCAAATCGCCAAATGCTTACCGTCATCACTGAACACGAATTCCTTCACGCGCTCAAAGCGGGTTTGAGTGCCCGTTTGGGTATCGAGTAATACCATGTCAGATTTGAGTTTTTTCTTCGCCTTGGCATCACTCGTTTCCCGCGTGAGCAAACTCGGTTTGACCACCACAGCCACAAAGCGGCCATCGTGACTCACTAAAGGATCTGACCCACCCGCAATTTGATAGCTTTGCTGCGACAGGACATTTTTCACAATGACGTGACTATCCCCGCGATCGGGCGCAGACTCGACCGCGATGACTTGCCCCTTGTCTGCAATAACCGGCTTTTCAAGGGATTCAAAATGCATAATGTCTGTTAGGGTGAGCGGTTTAGTGCTGGTTTCAGCCTGCACTGCTGGCAATATTCCAAGGGATAACAAAACCAGAGATGTGATAGGGATTAACTTCAATGTCTTCCTCTTTTATATATTTGTTAGACTAAAGTAGACTTTTTTAACCATTGGCTCTCCATCATGGTGAGAACCCAGTATTTTTACAAGTTATACCACATAAAAAATCGTGATATTGCTCACTATTTCCTGTGAAGTTTGACCAAAGATGGTTAAAATAATAGGCAGAAAAAATACCAAATTCATAGTCCTGCTATCCAGTTAGCACTGGGGCAGACAATTGCAGTAACGACGAACCGTGGAAGGACTTCTCCATGTCAAAAAGAACGATAACCGTAATTCCAGGTGATGGAATTGGCCCAAGTATTATTGATTCAGCCTTAAAAATTCTTGATAAAGCGGGCTGTGATTTTGAATATGAATTTGCCGATGCCGGCCTGACTGCACTTGAAAAGCAAGGCGAGTTACTGCCAGCACGCACTTTAGAACTCATTGAAAAAAACCGTATCACACTGAAAGGACCGCTGACGACTCCCGTTGGTGAAGGCTTTACTTCTATCAACGTAACCTTGCGTAAGAAATTCGGTCTGTATGCTAACGTACGCCCAGTACTGTCTTTCAAAGGTACCCAAGCCCGTTACGAAAATATCGATATCATCACAGTACGTGAAAACACCGAAGGCATGTATTCTGGCCATGGTCAAAAAGTGTCTGAAGATGGTTTAACGGCAGAAGCGACCAGTATCGTCACTCGCCAAGGTGCTGAGCAAATCGCCACTTTCGCCTACGAACTAGCTCGCAAAGAAAACCGTAAGAAAGTCACTATCGTGCACAAAGCTAACATTATGAAGTCAACGTCAGGCCTTTTCCTGAAAGTGGCCCGTGAAGTGAGCCTACGTTACCCAGACATCAAAACAGAAGAAATGATCGTCGATGCAACGTGCATGAAGTTAGTGATGAACCCAGAAAACTTCGATGTGATCGTGACGACCAACCTGTTCGGTGACATTTTATCGGACCTGTGTGCCGGTTTAGTAGGTGGTTTAGGTATGGCACCTGGCGCAAACATTGGCCGTGATGCTGCAATTTTCGAAGCCGTTCACGGTAGTGCACCTGATATCGCAGGCAAAAACCTCGCAAACCCAACCTCAGTGATTTTAGCGTCTATCCAAATGCTGGAATACTTAGGTATGGCTGACAAAGCTGAGCAAATCCGTAAAGCGGTATCTGCAGTGATCGAAGAAGGCGACCGTACGACTCGCGATTTAGGCGGCACTCACGGCACGACTGACTTCACGCAGGCTGTGCTTGAGCGTCTGTGATCTCAATGCTGAGCGCGTTTAAGACGAGCCTATAACGCGCTTGTTCAAGCAAAAGCTTAAAAGAAGCAAGCGCTTGAAACTCGAATGAGTAAACACAAAAAAGCCCCAAAGTTTCCTTTGGGGCTTTTTGTTATCTAGCTTTTAAACCTGCGTGGCTTTAAACCCGCATGACTATTACCATTCTAGCGACAACAAGATCACCGCAGGGTTAGCGCAGCAATTAATTCCACGCGGTATTAGGACGTAGCCATAAATGCACTGTCACTTCATCACGGTCGTGATAAAGATGCTTACACTGCACTTTAAAATCGGTCACACCATTCTCTTTAAGAATCGTCTGCATGGTCTCAAGAATGGCTGTCACTTCTTTATAGCGGCTCTTCATCGGTAATTTAAGGTTAAAAATCGCTTCCTTAAACCAACCGTTAATCGCCCAAGCTTCAATCAGTTCAGCAACGCGCGCAGGTTTCTCAACCATGTCGCACACCAGCCAATAGATATTTTTACGTTGCGGTTCGAAACGGAAACCGTCTTCACGGTAATGTTTCACTTGGCCCGTTTCCATCAGTTTTTCATCCATAGGGCCATTATCAACTGCCGACACAAACATGCCGCGACGCACCAGTTGATAAGTCCAGCCACCAGGGCAAGCGCCCAAATCCACTGAGTTCATGCCACTGCGAATACGCTCTTCTTGCTCTTCCTTAGGCACGAATTGGCCAAAGGCTTCGTCGAGTTTCAGACTAGAACGACTCGGTGCATCCGCCGCCATTTTAAGGCGTGGAATGCCCATAAAATGTGGCGAACTGTTATTACTGTAGGAATAACCCACATAGGCACGGCCGGGGCCAATAAAACACACGTGGATAATCGGACGTTTGGGATTTTCCTGCGCGAGCAAACTGCCCGATTTTTTCAAATGCTGGCGTAAAGGCACAGTGAACTTACGGCAAAAAGCCGAGAGCTCTTTCGCTTCGTTAGTGTCAGGTGTTTCAACCCGCACTTCACCCGCTTTGCTGACATCACTGAGCGCCGCAACGATTGGGCTTATTCTGTCATTTTCAGGCAAGTCAACTAACAAGTCGCTAGCAGCAAACATCTGGCGGGCGAAAATGAGCGAATCTAAAGGTAATTGTTTGACTAACGTATCAGCAGCGTCGTCTTCAAAACATTGGTATACAACATAAGCGTCGTTATTGTTGGCCTTAACAAAGCCACCCACATTGAGCTCACCGGCTCGCTGTTGGATTTCTGCAGCGCATTCTTTTTCAAAGCCTGCGCGGCAAAATAAAAATAGGTTTTTCATGGGGATCCCTGAGAAATCCAAGCCAAAGCATTGGCTGACTATCGATTTGGGCGCCAGTATACCAATTTCAATCCACAAATGCCCTATTTGCCTACTGCTGAACCTTGAATTGCGATTAGAGAAATAAAAAAGGCTTAGGTGCACCCTAAGCCTGTTAACTCACATAAGCATCAATGATTAAGACTCATGGCCGTCGATAACTTTGTGACGCCATACCGCGGCGGCAAATAATAACCAACCGAGTAAGAAACAACCACCACCCATAGGCGTAATAGGACCTAACCACTTAGTCCCAAACAAAGCCAGTCCATATAGTGAGCCCGAAAATAGTACTATGCCTGCGACAAAGAGATATGCCGACCAGTCCAGTAAACGCGAGGTTAACCATTGGCCCGAGAATGCAACCATGATGAGGGCAAAGGTATGGTAGAAATGATATTGCACACCTAAGTTAAAGACTTCAATTAAGTTTGGTGGCGCGACCGCTTTTAAACCATGGGCACCAAAAGCCCCTAAAGCGACGGCTAAGAATCCGCTCACGGCGGCGAGTAACAATAAACCTTTACGCATTTAACGCTCCTGCTGGAATGGGATTAACTCATTCAACATTTATTCGCTCAACATCAAGCTCACGAATAAAATCACTTGATAAATCAATAGCACGTGCAAGGTTAGTGGCTTCACTGGTGCCTGACGACTTTCTTGGGACAAAACTATGATCGCCGTCAGTTATCCAAACCAATCCTATCTCAGCTTTCAAGGGCCAGCTTGGGATCTGCGCTTTGCCACCAAACTTATCCCGCTCCCCCTGTACGACTAATACTGGGACTTGGCATTCATTCAAAGGTTCCAATCTAGGCTCGCCGCCTTTGAGTGGCACAAAAGGATAACCTAAACAAATCACCCTATCGATGCGCGCCGCTAATGCAGGATCACAGGCTAATAGGGCCGCCATACGACCGCCCATGGATTTCCCCATTAACACCACACGTTCAACTTGTGGTTGTGAGTGGGCGATATCGAGCATATGTGTAAAACACGCAAGCAATTTAGGCGCACGGTCCGGTGGACGCCGTTTGCCATCGACTGCATTCGCCTGCATATAAGGAAAATTAAAGCGCATCACTCGGAAGCCCTGAGCAACGAATCCCGCCGACATGGCCTGCATAAAATCAGAATCCATGTTAGCACCCGCACCGTGGGCCAATAAAATCAAAGTACTCGCAGGCTCCCCTTCTAATACATAAATCGGCTTATCCGGGCAACAACTCACTGCGAGACTCCTCGGCAAACATGTCTAACATCCATTCACGAAACGCCACCACTTTACCTAACTCAGCATGGTTTTGTTGGCAAACTAAGTAATAAGCATCTTTACTGACCAAGACTTCTTGGAATGGGCACACAAGCCGCCCAGCTTTAATATCGGGGCGTGCCAGCACGCTGTAACCCAGGGCAACCCCTTGACCGTGGGCTGCCGCCTGCAATACCAAAGACGAATGACTGAAAATAGGTCCTTGATTCACATTAATATCGGTAATGCCACATTGCCTAAACCACGCCTGCCAATCGTGACGATTCATATCATGTAATAACGTGTGATACTTTAAATCGCTCGGTTTTGAGAGTGGTTTAGGACCGTTGAGCAACATGGGCGAACACACGGGAATAAGCACTTCGTTTCTGAGCTTATCTGCACGTAGCCCAGGCCAATTACCTAAGCCATAATAAATAGCCACATCCACATCATCGGTTAATGAACTCGCTTCGGTATCAACGGCCTTAATTCGCACATCGATATCGGGATTTTTCTCACTGAATTTAGCCAAGCGTGGCACTAGCCATTGAATCGCAAAACTGGGGGACATACTGACCGTCAGCGAACCAATCGCACTACGGGCGAGTAATCTGTCGGTAGCATCGGCAAGCTGAATAAAGATATCTTTGATGTCGAGAAAATAGCTCTGCCCTTCTTCAGTTAATAGCAAAGAACGGTTCTTTCGACGAAATAATTTTAATCCGAGGAAATCTTCTAATGCCTTTATTTGGTGGCTCACCGCAGCCTGTGTAACAAACAATTCTTCCGCTGCCCGCGTAAAGCTCAAATGCCGCGCGGCTGCCTCAAAAGCTTTAACCGCATTAAGCGGTGGTAATCGTCTCGACATAGTGATCTCTGTCTCGTTTTTTAATTAGTTTTTCTAATCCGTATTGTTACATTTAATCGTTTGTAAAGGCCAGCGTTTTTGGTTAAATTTTGCGCCAATGAAACAGCTTATCAACGAAACACCAATAGCGATGAAACATCCATAGCTATGAAATACCTAAGTTAGACAATCTCAAAGTTGATGATGGGAATGTCTGACAGCGTTAATTTGTCAGCCCGGAGGCGACTATGTTCAATTTAAAATCGGCATTTGCGTTAATATTAGTCTCAGCACTCAGCTTCAATGCCAGTGCAAATGTACTCGTTGACGAAATCGTCATCGACACAAGCGACTTGCAAGCCAATATCACTGCAGATTTAACCGCTGCAATGAATAAAATGCACCAAGAAGCGCTGCAAGAAGCCACTCTGTTGATTGCCACAGACGATGTCACATCTCATCAGCAAGTCGTTAAAGCTGAATAACCTAAACGACACTGAAACTCAGGTCGCGCTCAGTAAGAGCAAAGAAAAAGCCGCATTAATGTGCGGCTTTTTTGTACTTGACTAGCAAATCAATCCCACTGACGATATACGGCAATGGGCAGGTTTTCGCCCGACTTATGGACGATACACTTTCACGTTCGTGTAACCTTGCTCGATTAAATACAATGCCTGCAATTTACTCATCACCCCACGCTCACAATAGAGCAAATAAGTCTTTTGCTTATCGAGATCGGCAAACTGAGTCGCTAACTTGAAGAATGGGATACGTTTAATCTCAATACCTTCAATTTGCAGCGGTTTGCTTTCCTCTTCTTCAGGGGCACGAATATCAATGACCACTTGGTTAGTATCGATACTGGCAACCGTTTCTGTCTCAGTAATCCGAGTATCCATTTGTTCTGCGATCTCCCTGATATCGATAGTGACAGATTGGGCGATGATCTGATCGATCAAATCCTCAGAGAACTTTTTCTCTTCCGCTTCAACCTTAGCTAATACCGCTTTTACCGTCGGCTTTTGCGAAATTACGCCGCAATATTCAGGCATTGATTTAGCAAAATCTTCGGTGCCGATTTTACGGCTCTCGTTGATAATGTCTTGCTTATCCATGGCGATCAGCGGACGTAGAATCAATAACTCAGTACAACGGTCGATGACGTTTAAGTTGGTCAGGGTCTGGCTAGACACTTGGCCTAAACTTTCACCGGTAACTAAGGCTTGAATGCCCATACGCTCGGCGATACGCGCCGCGGTACGCATCATCATGCGTTTCAATACAACGCCCATTTGACCGTTATCGATACGCTCTAAAATCTCAGCAACCACAGGCTCAAAAGGCACAGAGATAAACTTCACTTTATGGGATTCACCGTAGGTTTTCCACAAATGGTAAGCCACTTGTTTAACACCAATTTCATGCTGTGCGCCGCCCAGATTGAAGAAGCAGTAGTGGGTACGAGCGCCTTTTTTGATAAATTGATAGCTAGAAACGCCAGAGTCAAAACCACCCGAAATCAAGGACAATACATCTTCCTGTGTTGCCATCGGAAAACCGCCTAGACCTTCAATACGCTTAGTCACCATATAAAGGTTATCGCGCTCAATCTCTAAATTAACGGTAATGTCCGGATTCTTTAAACGCACGCCCAGCGCATCGGTAAACTGGTTTAAGCCACCACCGACATAACGTTCAACTTCAATAGAATTAAAATCATGATCGCCAGTACGCTTTACTCGCACGCAGAAGGTTTTACCCGCGAGTTGGTCACGGTAAACAGGCAAGACTTGCTGATAAATATCATCAACAGATTCAAAGCTGTACTCATCCACTTGCACTACGTGTGCAATGCCAGGAATACACGCCAGACGCTCACCGAAAGCTTGGGCCAATTCAGGCTTATCCTTTGGTACCATCACCATAATGCGGTCCCATTGACGCTGCACTTTTGCATCTTCGTCAACTTTTTTAAGCACATTACGGATGTTAGTTTCGAGCATTTTGGTGAAGCGCATGCGTACAGGCTTGCTCTTCATCATGATTTCTGGATACAGCTTTACAATAAACTTCATGGGATTTCCGCGGGCAATTTTAAAACAGCAAAATTGGTTAAAAGAATAATCGGGGGATTATATACCCAAGCAACCTAAAAAGGCGAGTTTCAGCGCACATAGCCAACAGCGACACAGGCCAAATTTGTGGCGTATTCATCGCGTATTAATGACTAAATCACGGCAGCTAATTAGGCTGAAATAATGTCAATAAAGCCTACTCGAGTGGTTTGAAGTGCCCTGCTTAAAATAAGTGATTTGAGATGAATCATTAACAATAAGTCGTTGAGGGATAGTTAAGGAAACTTAGGGATTACACACTCAATGTGATTAACGTAAAGCCCAAATGGATTTAAATCAACCACAGCGATTTGATGCATAACACGTTAACTAAAAAGGGAAAAGTCCACATTAGCTAGATAAAAAAGCCGCAAGATTATTGCGGCTTTAGATTGGGAGTATCTAAACACTTAAGGCGAATTACCGATCTGAATTTCTTCAGACTCCTTCGCTTTACCTTGCTCAATAGCAATTTCAACCCTGCGGTTACGAGCACGATTTTCCGGAGAATCGTTAGGCACAATCGGATTGTTAGACGCCATACCAACCACTTTCATTCGATTAGAATCAAAGCCGCTGACCTGTACTAACTCATGGGCCACTGCCACGGCACGTTTGCTGGATAAATCCCAATTAGAACTATAGAGCTCATCGCTTATTTGCATATCATCCGTGTAACCTGACACTGTGATGACACCTGGCACATCTTTTAACAATTCGCCGACTGAGCGCACCACAGGTTTAAATCGAGGCTGTAGGAAACCTGAGCCAGAAGCAAATGACCCCTTCTCACGTATACGAATAATAATCTGCTGACCTAATGACTCAATTTCAATCGCTCCATCGGTGATCTCTTTATTGAGCTCCTGCGCCATCTTCTTCACTTGCTGATTGATCTTTTCTTGCGCCGCTGCTGCTTCCGCTTTAACCGCATCGGCAACTTCTTGCGCCGTAGCACTCGCTTCGCCACCCCGCTGAGAACCATTTTGCTGCTGCACGCCGCCCGCACTATCGTCTTCACCCGCTTGGAAATCCAATACAGGTTCCGTCATTTCATTCGTTTGCTGGTTAATGATTTCAATCGGAGTCGGATCGGGGCGACCGGGTCTAAATTCTAAGGCAATGACAGAAGTCCCTTTCGGGATATCTTTAACTTCCACCTTATTTTGCACACCAAAGGCATACTTCATTGAGCCCGCGATCTGCTTAAACTTCATCACGTCCATTTCAGAAAATGACAATAACAATACGAAGAAACACATCAACAGCGACATCAAGTCAGCAAATGTTGCCAACCAGAGCGGTGCTCCGGGCGGTGGACAATTGCACTTAGCCATGGGCTACTCTCCGTCCGTTGTATCGATTTTACGATTTTTTTCAGCGAGATAATTTTTCAAAAAGCCTTCAATCACCCGCGGGTTTTGTCCGTCTTGAATCGCCAATACCGCATCCATAATAAGGTTACGATTGAGCATTTCCTCCCCCATCCTAAGCGTTAGCTTATCCGCGATAGGAAGACAAACCATGTTAGCAACCATAGCGCCGTATAATGTGGTTAACAACGCAACCGCCATCGAAGGACCAATAGATTTAGGATCCGCCATATTTGATAACATGGCCACGAGACCAACGAGTGTACCTATCATCCCCATCGCTGGCCCAACATCGCCAAAGGCTCTAAATATGCCAATCCCCGTACGATGACGTTCTTCCGTTAGAGCGATGTCCTTCTCTAGAGCTGCACGCACTACTTCACCATCATGACCATCGACTAACATATCGACAGCCTTTTGCATAAAAGTATTGCTAATTTGCGCTTCTTCTAATGCCAAAAACCCCCCTTTACGGGCAGCATCCGCCATAGTCACTGACTGTTCAATCAAGTCTTCTGGTTTATCAATCTTAAATACAAAAGCTTTCAAAGCAATTTTAACGGCGCTTAAAAACTGTTTAAGAGTGAACTTCATCATTACCACGAAGAAGGACCCACCGAACACAATCAGGATCGAGGGCACATCAACGAAAATCATCAAGCCGCCACTGGTCACCATAGCGCCGAGAATAAAACCAAAGGCTCCCACAATTCCGATTATTGTTGCTAAATCCACAACGGCTCCTCAATTTTCGTAATAAACGACATAATACTTACTCTGGGTAAGCAAGAACACTCAGTTATTCTACCGAATAAGATAATCCCACCGACACACATACGAGCCTTGTTTATCCAGTTAAAAATTACCATACAAATGATGATACTATTGTCAGTTATCGGACACACACTAAGCAAGTTTAGCGACAATTTATATTTTCTGGAAAAATTTCAGTAACAAAGCGTGCTATTGAGCAAATATCTTTAGTCTGAATTTGACCCTTACGCCGCCCTGATATACCTTGTGTCCGCTAAATCAAAGGAAACCTGAACGTGGCGAAGAAACCCGAAAATCTTAGTTTTGAAGAATCCCTTGGCGAACTTGAACGCATCGTTGCCGATCTAGAACAAGGCGATATCTCCCTCGATGACGCGTTAAAACAATTTGAACGTGGCATCAATCTCGTTCGAAATAGCCAAGCAAAACTCGAACAAGCCCAACAAAAAGTGGCCATTTTACTGAAACAAGACGAAAATGCGCCCCTATCCCCCTATGCCGTTGAGGGCGAATAAGCGTGTTAGTCAGTACCATTCAAGAATATCAACAACGAGTTGATGATCAATTAAAACAGCGTTTTAGTACGCTTGAAGATACAGCTCCCCAATTAAAAGCCGCTATGACTTACGGTGCCTTATTGGGAGGGAAGCGCATTCGACCGTTCCTCGTATACAGTGTAGGACGCATGTTTGGGGTCGAACTCGAAAAGTTAGATGCTTGCGCCGCAGCCATTGAATGTATCCATGCTTATTCATTAATCCACGACGATTTACCCGCCATGGACGATGACGAGCTCCGCCGTGGCCAGCCGACAGTGCATATCGCCTTTGATGAGGCGACGGCCATTTTAGCGGGGGATGCTCTGCAAACCTTAGCCTTTGAAATTGTCACCGAAGCCGTAGCAGGGATCAGCAGCGAACAACATATTGCTATGGTAAGAGTATTAGCCAAAGCCTCAGGTTATCGTGGTATGTGTGGAGGTCAAGCGATAGACTTAGCCTCGACCGATAAACATATTGATCTTAACGCGTTAACTCAGCTACATAATATGAAAACTGGCGCCCTTATCAGCTGCGCCGTTGAGTTAGCTTTGATCGCCGCAAACGCGCCAAAAGATCAGTATGCTGCTATGATGGATTTTGCTCGTGCGGTCGGACTCGCCTTCCAAGTACAAGACGATATCCTTGACATCGTAGCCACCACCGAAGAGCTAGGTAAACCGCAAGGCTCTGATACTGAATCGAATAAGAGTACGTTTCCACAACTACTTGGACTACAAGGTGCACAAGACACCGCCAAACAACTGATCCAAGAGGCACTATCAGCGCTGGCTAAATTGCCATACAATAGCCAGTTAATTGCAGACTTCGCCCGCTATATCATTGAGCGAAGAATATAATAAGAGTCGAAGTATCTCGCTATGAGTTTGGACATTTCTCAGTTTCCCGTGTTGGCGCAGGCCAACACCCCCAATGAGCTCCGCCAGCTTCCTCAGGCACTTTTACCACAAGTAGCCGATGAACTGCGCGAGTTCCTTCTTAAGTCTGTTGGCATGTCCAGCGGACATTTTGCCTCTGGGCTCGGCACAGTAGAACTCACTGTGGCACTGCACTATGTCTACAATACCCCCTTTGATCGACTGATCTGGGACGTAGGCCATCAAGCCTATCCCCATAAAATTCTCACGGGTCGACGTGACAAGATGCACACCATTCGGCAAAAAGATGGCTTACATCCTTTCCCATGGCGTGAAGAAAGTGAATACGACACTTTCAGCGTTGGCCATTCAGGCACGTCGATTAGCGCCGCGCTGGCGATGGCGATAGCTGCAGAAAAAGAACAAGCAGGTCGTAAAGTTGTAGCTGTGATCGGCGATGGCGCTATGACTGGCGGCATGGTGTTTGAAGCCATGAACCACGCGGGCGACTTGCACAATGACATGCTCGTGGTACTGAACGACAACGAAATGTCGATTTCAGAAAATGTCGGCGCCCTCAATAATCATTTAGCACAACTGATGTCAGGCCGTTTCTACACCACACTGCGCGAAGGCGGCAAAAAAGTGTTGAAAGGTATGCCAGTCATCAAAGAAATGGCCAAGCGCACTGAGGAACACCTCAAAGGTATGGTCGTTCCTGGCACTCTATTTGAAGAGTTAGGTTTCAACTACATAGGTCCTATCGATGGCCACGACGTAGACGCTCTGGTCGAGACCATGCGCAATATGCGTAATCTGAAAGGTCCACAGGTGCTGCACATCATGACCAAAAAAGGTCGTGGTTATGAACCTGCTGAAAAAGATCCTATCGGTTGGCATGCTGTGCCTAAGTTTGACCCATCACTCTTTAAAAAGCCGGCCACCAAACCCGGTTTACCGACCTTTTCTCAAGTCTTCGGTAAATGGTTGTGCGACATTGCCGAACAAGATGAGAAAGTGTTAGCGATTACTCCTGCGATGCGTGAGGGGTCTGGCATGGTGGAGTTTTCCCAGCGCTTCCCGAAACAATATTTTGATGCAGCGATTGCCGAGCAGCATGCGGTCACCTTAGCGGCGGGTTTTGCCTGCGAAGGTTTCAAGCCTGTAGTCGCGATTTACTCGACTTTCCTGCAACGCGCCTATGATCAGCTTATTCACGATGTCGCACTACAACAATTGCCCGTGTTATTTGCCATTGACCGTGGCGGTATCGTCGGTGCCGATGGTCCAACCCACCAAGGTGCATTCGATTTAAGTTTTATGCGTTGTATCCCTAATATGGTGATCATGGCGCCGTCCGATGAAAACGAATGTCGTCAAATGCTCTACACTGGCTATTGCTATGATGCGGGCCCAAGCGCGGTGCGTTACCCAAGGGGCAGTGCCACGGGAGCGATGCAAGTCGAGTCCATGACTGCGTTGCCAATTGGTAAAGGTGTCATTAAGCGCATCGGTAAGCGTATTGCCATACTTAACTTTGGTACCTTGCTCGCATCGGCATTAACCGCTGCCGAAAGCCTAGATGCGACGGTTGTCGATATGCGCTTTGTGAAACCACTTGATGTTGATCTGGTAAAAGAAATGGCACTAACCCATGAAGTGTTAGTCACTGTGGAGGAAAATGCCATTATAGGCGGTGCGGGTGCCGGAGTGCTTGAACAGCTTCAAAAGCTAAAAATGCCTAAAGCCATACTCCAAATAGGTTTGCCAGACGAGTTCATTAAACATGGCTCGCCAGAAGAAGTCATCCACGACTTGCAACTGGATGCCGAAGGCATACTGGCGCAAATCAATGCTTATCTAGCACAATAAATGGCTCAATAGTTGGCGTAATACTCGGTAAGGTGCTAAGTCTTACCAATATAGATTTCGCCAATATTTTGCACATATTCCGCCCATAAAAAAGGACTGCAATTGCAGTCCTTTTTTGTTGCTGTCTGTTATAACAGCGGCTGATCCAATAAAGCTTAAGCTTCGATATCTATCGTTGCGCTTTCTTGGTTAGGGCCACCCTGTGACACCATCACCATAGCAGGGCGCAGCAAGCGACTGTTCAGCTCATAACCCTTTTGCATCACCAACATCACAGTGTTCGCAGGGAACTCGGCGCTTGGCTGCATGCCAATCGCTTGATGTTGATCAGGGTTAAATGACTGACCTTGTGGATCAATTTGCTTAACACCAAATTTAGCCACCGCAGTGAGTAAGCTTTTTTGAGTTAACTCAACACCTTGATAAATCGCTTTCGTCGCTTCATCTTCTGGGTTTGTCCCCATTAGCGCGCGCTCCATGTTATCAAGCACAGGCAAAAGCTCATTGGCGAACTTTTCCAAGGCAAACTTGTTCGCCTTTTCCACATCCATTGCGGCACGACGACGAATGTTATCGACCTCGGCTGCGGCGCGGATGACTGAATCCTTCTGCTCTTCAACTTTCGCCAAAGCTTCAGCGAGTAACTGTTCCAGCTCTTCAATACGGAAATTGGCCTGGGTAAGCTCATCGATCAGACTTGCTTCTGCGGTAGATACTTCAGACTCTACACCCTCTTGGATCAGATCCTGTTCTGCTTTAATCGATTCGTTGCTCATTTTCACTCCAGCTAAAAATGCTTTGTTTCTGAAATACTCTGGGCATATTATGGGGATCAATTTTGACGTTTCAAGGCCTAAGGCCAGATCTAGCATAAATATGACCACAAAGTTTCATACTATCGGCCTTATCGGCAAACCTCACCACCAAGGGACCAACCAAACCTTAAAGCGTCTGCATTATTGGCTGACAATGCAGGGCTTTGAAGTCTTAGTGGAAGAGCGTGTTGCTACCGAATTAGGACCCAATATCATAGCGGTCGATTTACTAGAAATTGGCGCGCGTTGCGACTTAGCCATAGTCGTCGGTGGTGACGGTAACATGCTCGGCGCGGCAAGGGTATTAGCCCGCTTCGATTTAGGCGTGATTGGGGTTAACCGCGGCAATTTAGGCTTTTTAACCGATCTGCCGCCCGATGCCTTCGAAGAGGCGCTCGCCAAGGTACTCGATGGAGAGTTCGATACCGAGCATAGATTCTTACTCGAAGCCGAAGTCTATCGCCACGGTATGCTCAAGGCGAGCAACACCGCCGTCAACGAAGCCGTACTCCATCCGGGTAAAATTGCCCACATGATTGAGTTTGAGGTCTATATTGACGATCAGTTCATGTACAGCCAACGTGCCGACGGCATGATAGTGTCAACGCCTACCGGTTCAACGGCCTACGCCCTCTCCGCTGGCGGCGCTATTCTGACGCCTAATTTACAGGCCCTAATCTTAGTACCTATGTTCCCGCACACTCTGTCGTGTCGCCCGATTGTTGTCGATGCGTGCAGCACCATAAAAATGGTTGTGTCACCTGAAAATGGCGAAAACCTCGAAGTCAGCTGTGATGGCCACGTGCATTTAGCCGTGTTACCCGGCGATGAAATCATAGTGCGCCGCAGCTCTGAACGTTTACGGCTTATTCATCCTAAAGGACACAACTATTTCCACGTGCTGCGGACCAAATTAGGCTGGGGCAGCAAGTTGTTTTAAGTCTGTATCTGTTGGCTAAATCACCAATAAAAGAGACATATCACGTCTCTTTTTTATTTTGTAAATTTAACCTAGAAGGTTGCGATTAAAGCCTTATCTTTTCCCCTGCACAGTCTTTGGTGAACTTTTTAGCACTTCTCACAAACAACTTATATTCGCATTAATGGCGTTTGAGCATTAATGACACTAACCAGTCTGATAAAAGTTCAAACAGTATTTTTTAGTTTTGTTACTTAAAATTTCTGCTTCAATTTCACCCTGTTCTCTCAATTTCCCCTCTTAACCCATTAGAAGCGGTCACTTTTTATTTCAACTTTTCTGTTATTCGCTCAATATACTTGAATATTTGGGCTGGCTGTTCGCTCAAATAAACTGAAACTAAATTAAACAATAGTTATTAAATTTCATATTAAAGTAAAATTCATTAAGTGATATCCATCACAATAAAATCCCACCATTTTAAAACGTGCTCTAGATCACTATAAAAAACCATTCCAAAATGGACATATTAGGCAAACATTACAATAGCTTGATAAAAATAGAAGTAAATGAGTTAATCTAGCCACAACAATCTATGCGACCTTAATCACACCTTAAAAATGACTAAAAAAACCAATAACAGACTATTAATGAAATAAATGGATCAGTTAATTGCAATAATGACGATGAATATGAGTGATAGCTCTACTTTTAATAACCAGAAAAACAACAAATTTAATTTAATATAACCAAAGTAGATATACACCCAACAGTCTAAGTGATCATTGTCACATATAAGAAAATCCCCCGAGAGAAGCACCCCGCAGCACTGTAAATTAGCATTTCATATAACAGCCAAGATGATCTAGATCATATTAGTCAAGCTCACAATAGCGTCTAGTACACAACACAGAATGTCGAGACCGTAAGTACTTGCAGTATTAACTGCTGATTTATTGGTCTGGGAAGTCGACATGAAGGCAGATGAAAAATCCTAATATCAATAATAAGACAGACCACTTTATGAAGAGGCAAGCATGACAATACTTCAACTCCTCGCTAGCTTGACGCCAGTGCTCAGTGTAATGCTATTTCTAGTGTTACTCAGAATGCCTGCATCTAAGGCTATGCCTATCTCAATGATAATCACAGCGCTCGCCGCCGTGTTTATTTGGCAAATGGATACCACATTACTGGCGGCATCGGTCCTCGAAGGACTGCTCTCAGCCATCACACCGTTAACCATCATTTTTGGTGCCGTATTCCTACTCAATACCCTGAAATACTCAGGTGCCATGGACACTATCCGTGCTGGGTTTACTAACATCAGTGCCGATGCCCGTGTACAAGTCATCATCATCTGTTGGTTATTCGGTGCCTTTATTGAAGGTAGTGCTGGTTTTGGGACTCCCGCAGCCATTGGCGCACCACTACTGGTATTGCTTGGTGTACCACCCGTTGCCGCAGCTGTCGTGGCTTTAATTGCTGACTCGGCCTGTGTATCCTTCGGTGCGATTGGTCTACCCGTACTCTTTGGGATGGAACAGGGTCTGATCCAAGGTGGCGTGAGCATGGCGGCGGAGCAATTTGCTGCCCATGGCGGTAACTATGCTGGTTATGCTCGATATATCGTCATGCATATGATCACTATCGACTTAATCACAGGTTCATTAATTCCTCTCGTAATGGTGACCATGCTAACTGGATTCTTTGGTCGCAATAAATCCTTTAAGGAAGGCTTAGCAATTTGGAAATTTGCGATTTTCTCAGGTCTTGCCTTTACCGTCCCCGCATGGATCATCAACTACCTTGCAGGCCCAGAATTCCCTTCGGTTATCGGTTCATTGATCGGTATGGCCTTAGTGATCCCCGTTGCGCGTAAAGGCTACTTACTGCCTAAAACGCCATGGAATGATTTCGCAGAGAATGACAGTCAAGAAAGCGGAAAAGTCGAAACAACGGCTAAGTTTTCCCAAATTGCCGCTTGGACACCTTACATCATCATGGCTGCGCTTTTGGTACTGTCGCGTACAGTTGCACCGTTAAAAGCATGGTTATCAAGCTTTAACATCAGCTGGACAGGCCTAATGGGCACTGAGCTTAAAGCCAGCTTCGCAACCTTATATGCACCTGGTGCCTTCTTTGTTGCCGTATGTATTCTAGGTTTCTTCCTGTTCAAAATGAAAAGCCCTGCAATTCAGCAAACGGTCGGTGTTTCATGTAAGTCCATGTTGCCAACCATTATTTCATTAGGCGCATCAGTGCCTATGGTGAAAATCTTCTTAAACTCAGGCGCTAATGGTGCAGGTCTTGCCTCAATGCCTGTCGCTTTAGCGGATATGTTGGCAGGTTCCATGGGCGCAGTGTGGGCTTGGATGGCGCCTATCGTGGGGATTTTTGGTGCCTTCTTATCTGGTTCAGCCACCTTCTCAAACATGATGTTCTCCAGCCTACAATACAGCGTTGCCGACAATATTGGCATGAACCACACACTGGTATTGGCACTACAAGGTATCGGTGCAAACGCCGGTAACATGATGTGCGTAATGAACGTGGTTGCCGCTGCAACGGTAGTGGGTATGGCAGGTAGAGAATCAGAAATTATCCGTAAAACAATGCCTGTTGCCATTGGTTATGCCTTACTGGCGGGCACAATAGCTACCCTGTGGGGTGGATTCTAAGCCGTTTTATTTTATTGAATGCCCGAAGTCACTCCCAGTGACTTCGGCTTTAATCTATTAATAAAGAGAGTGATGCTATGTCGATTAACTATAAACTGGTCATCGATGATCTAAGAACGCAATTAGGTGATCATCCCGTGACGGATGATCCCGTTCGCCGTTTTGCCTGGTCCACCGATGCAAGCTACTTCAGGATAGTCCCAGAAGTGGTTGTCCATGCAGAAACCCTAGAACAGGTAAAGCTCACATTAGCCGTTGCCCGTAAGCATGATGCACCAGTCACGTTTAGGGCCGCTGGAACCAGTTTATCTGGCCAAGCTATCGGTGAAGGTATTTTGTTGATCCTTGGCCATGATGGTTTTAGAAAGATTGAAGTCAGTAGCGATGCCAAACAGATCACCTTAGGTGCTGCTGTCATTGGTTCCGACGCTAACGCCGTACTCGCGCCGCTTAACCGCAAAATTGGTCCCGATCCCGCCACCATAGGCTCCGCCAAAATTGGTGGTATTGTGGCAAACAATGCTTCGGGAATGTGCTGTGGTACTGCGCAAAACAGTTACCAAACTATCGCTTCCGCGAAACTTCTTTTTGCAGATGGTACTGAACTAGATACAGGCTGTGAAAAATCAAAAGCTGCCTTTGTTAAATCCCATGGAAAAATACTGGATGCGCTGACAGAACTGTCGCACATGACTCGCCATAACACAGTGTTAGCGGACAGAATTCGTAAAAAGTATTCCATTAAAAATACCACCGGCTACGGCATCAATTCGTTACTCGATTTTACCGACCCATTTGACATCATCAACCACTTAATGGTGGGGATGGAAGGCACCTTAGCCTTTATTAATGAAGTCACTTATCACACAGTGAATGAAGCTAAATTTAAAGCCTCTGCTATGGCCGTATTCCATAATATGGAAGATGCCGCACGAGCCATACCACTGATAAACGGTGAAAGCGTTTCTGCTGCTGAACTCCTTGATTGGCCATCAATCAAAGCAGTAACGGGCAAGCCAGGCATGCCAGATTGGTTATCAGAATTACCGGCCCTATCCGCAATTCTACTGATAGAATCCCGTGCTGATGACGACAAAACCTTAGAAAATTATACTCAAGATGTCACCGCGAAACTCGCCGGTTTTGACTTTATCCGCCCAATGGAATTTAGTACTAATCCAGCGGTTTATGACAAATACTGGGCAATGCGCAAAGGCTTGTTCCCGATTGTAGGTGGTGAGCGTCCAAAGGGAACCTCAGTTATCATCGAAGACGTGGCCTTTGAACTAGAGCACCTTGCTGCTGCGGCGCACGATATCACTGAGCTTTTCCATAAACATGGTTACCCTGAAGGCTGTATTTATGGCCATGCTCTTGCGGGGAACTTCCACTTTATCATTACCCCCACCTTCTCGACTCAAGCCGATATCGATCGTTTCCATGCCTTTATGGATGATATTGCCGACATGGTGATTAACAAGTACGACGGCTCAATGAAAGCCGAGCATGGTACTGGCCGTGCTGTCGCGCCGTTCGTCGAAAAAGAATGGGGACAAGATGCTTACACTTTGATGAAGAGCATCAAACAAGTATTTGATCCACAGGGTATTCTAAACCCAGGCGTTATTCTTAACGACGATAGCAATGTCCACGTTAAAAACATCAAGCCCTGCCCTGTGGTCGATGATTTTGTTGATAAGTGTATCGAATGTGGTTTCTGTGAAAAAACCTGCCCAACATCGGCACTCAACTTCTCACCTCGTCAGCGTATTGCGACTCTGCGTGAAATCGAACGTTTAGAACAATCCGGTGATAAAGCCGCCGCAGCAGAAATGCGCGCCGCCGCTAAATACGATGTAGTTGATACCTGTGCCGCCTGCCAGCTTTGTACTATTGCTTGCCCAGTGGATAACAGCATGGGCCAACTGGTGCGTAAACTGCGCACGCCGTACATCAGCACTACTGAACAAAAAGTCTTAGATTTCCAAGCCAAACACTTTGGCGCAGTTAACCAGGTTATCAGTTCAGGTTTTGACATGCTTGGCGTGATCCACAAGATCACTGGCGATAACATTACCAGTGCCCTAATGAAAACCGGCCGTTTGATTTCAAAAGAAGTGCCTTATTGGAACCCCGATTTCCCGAAAGGCGGCAAATTGCCAAAACCATCCCCCGCTAAAGTTGGCCAAGAAACAGTGGTTTACTTCCCAGCCTGCGGCGGCAGAACCTTTGGTCCGACGCCAAAAGATCCCGATAACCGCACTTTGCCAGAGGTGGTCGTCACGCTGCTGGAACGTGCTGGCTATAACGTCATCACGCCAGAAAAAACCCGCGATTTATGTTGCGGCCAGATGTGGGAATCTAAGGGCGACTTTAAAAACGCCGATGCCAAACGCCAAGAACTTATCGATGCAGTGAGCAAGATGACCAATGGTGGCAAGCTGCCAGTGATCGTCGATGCCTTGTCTTGCACCTACCGCACTTTGTCAGGTAATCCAAAAGTACAAATTATCGACTTAGTTGAGTTTATGCACGACAAGCTACTGACTAAACTCAACATCAGCAAAAAAGTCAATGTGGCACTGCACTTAGGTTGTAGCGCACGCAAGATGAAACTTGAACCTAAGATGCAAGCAATCGCCGATGCCTGCTCTGCACAAGTGCTCAAACCTGCGGGAATTGACTGCTGCGGTTACGCGGGTGAAAAAGGCTTGTATAAGCCTGAAATCAACGCCAGCGCACTGCGTAATATCAAAAAACTCATTCCTGTCGAGATTAAGGAAGGCTATTACGCCAACCGTATGTGCGAAGTCGGTTTGACCCAACACAGCGGCATTTCCTACCGCCACTTAGCTTATCTGCTCGAAGAGTGCAGCCGCTAATCTGGTATAACAGTAGTAAACAACGGGGCTATTTTTAGCCCCGTTTGTTTATATAAGCGAACTATTCTCATTTATTTGTCATTAAGTATTTTTTGAGAATTTAAAACCTGAATAAATACATTTTAAAACCAATGTAATCATCAAGTTAAAATATTCTCATTTTTGAAAAAATCTACAAGCTCATTTACTAAATTAGGGCTACTTATTCCGCTAAGATAGGCCTATATTTGATCAACTACCTTAGCATTAGTGTGGATATTGGGTCACACTGCAAGGCAATGTCGTTCACTAACAAGAAAGAGAAAACACAATGAAAATCGCCCTTTTCATCCCGTGTCTAGTCAATCAAATGATGCCAGAGGTCGCGATTGCCACCTTGGAATTATTAGAGAAACTCGGGCACCAAGTGATTCTACCCGCGGGTCAAACATGCTGTGGCCAGCCGATGACAAACTCGGGTTGCTTCGATGCAGCGCGCAGCACCACCCTTAAATTGCTCAACGCCTTTAAAGGAGTGGAATGCGACGCTATTGTTTGCCCTGCCGCCTCTTGTTTAGTGGCCGCCAAAGAAAACTTCCACGAGTTTGATAGCAGCCCAGAAGCACAAGCTGTGATCAACAAACTCTATGAACTCACAGAGTTTTTACACGATATCGCGCCGATCCCCGCCTTTACCAAGCCCTTCGCGCACAAGGTAAGCTTGCAACTGAGTTGCCATGGCATTCGCATGTTAAGCCTTGCCACCCCAAGTGAGCAAATGGGACCAAGATTCAACAAAGTCGAAGCTGTATTGGCCAATATTGCAGGCATAGACATAGTGTACCCAGACCGCCGTGACGAATGCTGCGGCTTTGGTGGCACCTTCGCAGTCGATGAAGGCGCAGTGTCGGCTAAGATGGGGAAAGACAAGGCCCAAGCCCACGCTGCAACGGGTGCTGAATATGTGGTGGGTTTTGATCCCTCATGCCTATTGCACCTCGATGGCATGATCCGCAGACAGCAATTGCCGATTGAAATTCGCCACATAGCGCAAGTGCTAAACGCCGCGCTCTAGGAGACTCACCATGGCTTACAATCATAATCACGGGGCTAATGGCTCCCAAGTCCATGCCCATAAAGCCGATATTTTTTGCCGCGACGAAACCCGTGTCGACTGGCATTCAAAAGCGCTATGGATGCTCAGAGAAAAACGCGACCGCGCCGCGGGTAGCATCCCAGAATGGGAACAACTGCGCCAGCTTGGCTCAGAAATTAAGCTCCACACGCTAACCCATCTTGCTCAATATCTTGAAACCTTTGAACAAAACTGTATCGCCAACGGCATACAAGTCCATTGGGCGAAAGATGGCGCAGAGCACAATCGTATCGTGCATGACATTTTATCCCGCCATAACGTCAAAAAGTTGGTGAAGTCTAAGTCTATGCTGACCGAGGAATGTCACCTCAATCCGTACTTAGAACAACGTGGCATTGAAGTCATAGACACCGACTTAGGTGAGCGGATTATTCAGCTCGCCAAAATGCCACCATCACACATAGTCGTGCCTGCTATCCATATGAAAAAGGAAGAAGTCGGCGAACTCTTCCATGAGAAACTCGGCACTAAAGCAGGGGCAGCCGATCCCTTGTATTTAACCCGCGCCGCCCGTGCCCACCTGCGTGAACAGTTCCTTAGCGCCGATGCCGCGATGACAGGCGTGAACATGGCGATTGCCGATAAAGGCGCCGTGGTGGTCTGCACGAACGAAGGCAACGCCGACATGGGTGCTAACCTGCCTAAGTTGCAGTTGCATTCAATGGGCATCGACAAAGTGGTGCCCGATATCGATAGCGCAGCCGTCTTGCTACGCACACTGGCACGCAACGCCACAGGCCAACCTGTCACGACTTATAGCGCCTTTTACCGTGGCCCACAGCCCGAAGGTGAGATGCACATTATTATCGTCGACAATGGCCGCACTGAGATGCTCAAGGATAAAATCCTCGCAGAATCATTGAAGTGTATTCGTTGTGGTGGTTGCCTCAATACCTGTCCTGTGTATCGTCGCTCCGGCGGTTACAGCTACAACTACACCATTCCTGGCCCAATTGGTATCGCAGTGGGCGCTAAGATTGATGACACGAACTCGATTGCCTGGGCCTGTACCTTGTGTGGCAGCTGTACCTATATCTGCCCAACTAAGGTGCCGCTCGATAAGATTATTTTCCACCACAGACGCCTTAAGGCTGAAGCCGGAAAACTCCCCTATGGCAAAAACAGTTACATGCCATTAGTGGGTAAATTTATGGCAAGCGAAACCATGCTGAACTGCTCTATGAGTGTGGCGAGAACTGCGCTGCGCATTCTACCGGGTAGTCTATTAAAACCCTTTAGCGGTGCATGGGGTAAATACCGTGAACTGCCCGTTGCCCCGAACTCCAGCTTTGAAGCTTGGTTTAAGAAACACAGGAGCCTATAAGATGTCTAGTAAACTTGAAATTCTCAATGCGCTCAAACTGTCGGCCTTAACAAATCATCCTATGCCAAGCATAGATGTGACGCCAAGAGTCGAAAATCTCGTCGGCCAGTTCGAGACCAACCTCAATACTGTCGCGGGTACGCTGCATAAAGAAGGTGGCATCAAAGCCCTGCAAGCCAAAGTCGATGAACTTATCGCCCAAGGGTTACAGGTCATCTCCCTTGTAGAGGGTGTCACGGCAAACCGTGAAATGCCACCCACTGCCCACGAGCTCAAAAACATAGATTATGCAGTGATCCCAGGTGACATTGGCGTTGCCGAAAACGGTGCCATTTGGGTTAACAATAAGAATCTAGGCCACAGAGTGACACCTTTTATCTGTGAAAACCTGATCTTAGCCCTGCCAACGAATAAGATTGTGCCGACCCTACATCAGGCAGCCAAAGAAATCACGTTAGCCTCAGGTGAGTTCGGGGTGTTTATCGCGGGTCCATCAAAAACCGCCGATATCGAACAAGCCCTTGTCGTCGGCGCCCACGGCGCCTGCAGCTTGAACGTGTATTTGCTCTAATGCCTCGAGATTTAATGTAACCAAGAAAATTCAAGGGTTATGGAATAATCGAAACACAAAAGCCGCCTTCATTAGCGGCTTTCTTATTGAGACTTCGCTGAATGATATTTGATTTGTAGGCTGATAAACCACTAACACAGCTTACTAATTAACGTTTATTGACAAGCAGTTTACAGGCTTGCCATGGCATTCACTCGCCGACTCGGTGAATAGAAACCTAGGGCTTTAAGCTTATAAACGAGAGCCATGGTCGTTCTCATGCATCCCTGCATTGCACGACATTCAGGCGTCCTGCCTATCAGATGGCGAACTGGCAGTTAAACGCGGATGTTGTTCAAGTCAATCCGTGGATGCAGGGTCGCCCCGTCCTGCTCTTTGATGAACGGCGCCATCTCTGATATTTATCTGTGTACGTTAGTGACGCTTAAATATAAAACCAAAATTAAGATGTTGATTTACACTGTGATATTACTACGTTCTAAGGCAGTCGTTAGTGATAAGCAGGGGATCTTTATCAAGTCGCTTTAACCACGTGCGATAGCGCACATACTGAGGATACCTTGGTAGTATCCTCGACTCGGTTGATAGTATTCTCGATTATGTCCATGAGGCATTTATAGTAAAGGTGAGTAAATGAACGAGGTATTACTACAAATAAAGGCGCTCACCAATGGTGATCCTTTGTTGACGGCTGTCATTGTTGGAGTATTAACATTAACGTTAATTGGACTCGTAGGCTACATGCTAAAAGATGTCCCCGCGAAGCTGTTAAGTTGGCTCAGTAGTCTGCTGTTTGTGCGGCTCACTATAGACGATAGCCATCAGGCGCGCACAGAGGTATTCAATAAACTGTCCTTTTTGATCAGTAATACTACTATTCCGTTTTTTTCACGCTCTATCTCTGAGGCTGTGTACTATGACTATAGTGTGAGTTACGACGGGCGTGTCAGTGTTAAGTCTATCGGCTACGGTATGCACCTGTTCAAATACGGTGGTTGTTTCATGTTGGCTACCCGATCTAAGGTCGATAGTACGATGGCATACGATACTATTACTGTAAGTGCACCATGGTGGGCAAAAGATAAACTATATAGTTTTTTAGAAGATACTCGTGGAGACATCTCTACAGAGCCGAAAGTTAATATTTTCGAAGAAACCGAATGGTGTCGCTATGGCACATTGAAATCATCGGGTTTTAGTGAATTAGTGCTAGATGAAGGGTTTAAGCAGAAGTTGATGGGGGAAGTTGATAACTTCGCAAGTAGAGGGAAGTCGGTTGTAAGTAAGCTAACCATACTGTTACATGGAAAAACGGGTACTGGTAAGACGGGTATAGCGAGAGCCTTAGCTGTTGAGTATCATCGCGATCTATACATATTGAATCTATCTACTGTAAATGATGCCACTATTCATAAGGCGATTAGAAAGGTACCGCCCGGAGCTATGTTGTTAATAGAGGACTGTGACTGTGTAAAGGCTACGGTATCACGTACTGCTGAAAGTAATGCAGATAACCCACCACTCACTTTAGGTGGCGTTCTAAACGCGTTAGACGGAATCATTCCTCTTGATGACTGCCTTGTAATAATGACCACAAATCATCCTGATAATCTTGACCCAGCGTTGATACGTAAAGGTCGTGTAGATGTCAGTATTGAAGTACCACTTATCAGTGCAAAACAAGTTAATGAAGACTACTTTGAACGTTTTGGCGCAGTTCTTAATAGAACTGAGCCATTGTTAGGTTGTGAAGTCTATGAACTCCATCGCAGAGCGAACTTAAGATATGGTGTGTGTTGTAAGCCAGTGTAGATGCTCTGGATTCAACAAACCATGAGGTCATGATAGCCATGAATAACAATAAACTGATCGTCTTCAATTAGTGGTAACTGGCCGAGTTGCTGTAATCTGATTTTTAATTCAGCAAGCAGAAATACATTGTCATCCGCCAAACCGGCGGGAAAAACGGTTTTCGCAATTCTAATCGCGTTAATGGATTTATAGCGAATACGCCTTTGCACAAAAAGACAATCAGTAGCCATGATCTCGGATAACACTTGATTTGAGGCTTCATAATCGAGAGGAAAGTCCTCTTCACCGACCAACTGTAGTTGCAAATACACAGGACGAGAAGCTAACAGCGTCATACATTCGCGCCATTTGGTATTATTCATCATAGAACTCATAATGTTAAATTGCTTTTTTACCCCTGATGATTAACAAGTTACCTTTGGTGTTTAACAGCCCGTATAGGGATTAAAAATGATAGCGAATAAAGTAAGCCGCTTAAAGTAATGGACTAGACGTAAACTCGTTTAGTACATCTTCTGAGGTTGACTCATATTCAACCACCAGTTTATGGGGTGTAAGCCGATACACTCTCACCTCAATATTCCCTCGCACAGCATAAATTAAAGCGCCGCCATAGGTTGTTTCAGGCCCAAGATCTCCTGCTGGAACTTGCTCGGCGGCGCCAATATACAGGCACCCTGACAATACTGTTAAGTTTGCAGAGAGATAATTCGAATTGAGCCCAGCCTCACCTAGCTTGCGGAAAATGTCAACCTCATAACAACCATCGGCACCAAGTCCTACGAATAGCACATGACCTTGATTGATTTCCAAAATTTCGTCACTCGGCACAGACCACCAATCAGCCGTATCTTCACAGCGATGAGTTAATGCCGCGGGATCAAATATCGCCATTGTGGCAGTATCTGTGTCAAACCGAGTTGTTGTATAGGGTTTACTCATCATCCTTGCCCACTAACAGAAATGATTCTGACTACCTGTTTTATCCTTGATAACTCCAAACCTAAAATAGAAAAATCGCCATAATTTTAGGCCGTTACTACCACTTACTTACAACAATCCTTTACATAAAGGCTTTAGTGAACGCTTCCTTCGACTGGCGAATGTAGTTACGGGCGCTTTTGGCGTGCTGCTCCCACACGGCGCGATCGCTAGGATCGGTAAAGGGGTTTTGCTCGGCGGCAATTGAGCGCTCAAATTTGTCGTAGAAGGTCAGCATGGCCGAAGTGATCTGATTAAAACGTTCCTTGAACTCTTGAAATTCATCAATCTTCTCAGTGGTTTTAATCATGTACTGCACTAACTCTGCATTGCTGTTCGAAGCCAATAGCGCCTCAGCTTTAGCACTGATATTGGCACTCGCCTCAACAATCACCAGCGCGCGTGCCTGCTCGTCTTTACTCATCACTCGGCTGTAATTTTCAGGTGTGCGGGCAATACTGGCATGCTGTAAGTAACTGCGCAGATGCTTATCGAGATCCTTACGGAAATTATCTAAGTTCTTCTGCATACTGACTAAATCATTGTCGAGTGCAGTGACTTGTTGTAGTTCTTTTTCGATTTCAGACATAAACCGTTCGGCCTGCTGATAAATTTTCAGGCCATTTTCTTCAGCAAACTTTTTATCACTACGGCTTAAGTCACTGTTGTCATAATTAGAGCGATCAAAAGTCGCTGCTAAGAATGACTTAAAGGGTTCGGCAAAAGCGGAATACGCACCGGCACTGACCACGTTTAAGGTGGCAGTAGCCAAGTCACCAAAGGGTTTCACCATAGAGCCTAAACGCGCCTGTTGGAGAGGCGATGCCACACGTTTAGCGTCAGTTAAAACCGACCTAAAGGTGTTATATCCCATAGGATTAGACATTTTATTGCGCTCAGACGTCGCCAACACAAAGGTGATACTTGAATAAATAGCATTCGAGTACTCGAGGTATTGTCTTTGGCTCTCGAGCTGGGCGGCATAATTTTTACCTAAAGTACGAAATGACTCAGACTGCACTTCGTAATTCTTATCAGCTTTCAGCTTATCTAAAATCCCGCCGATAATTTTCTGCTCATTTTTTTGCAGGGCCATATCAAGGCGAATTTTACCTAAGCTCAAATCGTCCAAACTGATAGGGCCATTAATGGCCTCAATATCAAGACGGATATATTGGCGACTCGGATCATCAATAGACACTCGGTGTGCTAAATATTCGTTAGCCCCAGGGGTGATATCGATTAAAGCAACATGCTGCCACTGGGCATCGAGCTTTAATACCGGAGAGGTCAATACATTGATTCGATATTGGGTTTGAGTATTCTGGGTTTTGACCCAAAACTCTAATAGACCCGCTTCAGAAATAGGGTACTTACTGACGATACTGCTATTGCCTTCGACGCAAAGCAGCGCACTTTCACCTGTGTGAGGTTCAGCGCCTTCAAATTGACAACCCATGATCCACGACCAAGGTTGAGATAAACGATTGCCTTCGAAGTCGCTGGCAAACACTAACTCATTCTCTTTGGCACTGGCATTAACTGTCGTTAACACGCCAAGCAACAGCATAGAAATGACTGCAGTGGTGCGCATAAGGGCCTCATAAAACATAAATTACTAAAATCAACGAGCGAGTCATTCGGCTCAATACCCAGTCATATCAACGATCAATCGACCCAAAAGCCTAAGCGAACTCAGTCTATTAATTGAGGACTATAGCCTCGACTTAAGAGCACGCTTGGATAAGTCATTTTTGATTGCAGATTAAACCAGCGAAATGTACCAGAGGCCATCATCCCACGCTAGCCCTAAGTCATGTTTAACGACGAAAGATATGTGGGCAATTACAATCGGGGCCACTAATCGCCCCAATTGTAAAATTTACGTAAAACTAAACACTTATGCCCAAGCTAAAGGTTACTTGTCTCGCCCCTTGTCTTGTCAATAAATCAGGCGAAACCAATACAACCCAAAGCAAGGATTAATGCAAACGTGCCTCGACTCGCTTCATGGCGTAAAACATCCATATCGTCAAGATAGTGCTACAGGTCGCGAGCGACACCCACACACCAATCACGCCGAACGCCCATGCAAAGCAGTAGATGATCGCAGCGATAAGAATAAGCTTAGCGCCCGTCAGCATAGAAGCTTGTTTCGAACAGTTAATCGCTTGGAAGAAACTCGCACCGACTAAGATTAAGCCTTCCATAGGCAAACCCCAAAAATACCAGCGCATACCTTCAATCGCCACTGGTGTTAAATTCGGATTATCACCGGCAAACAAATACACTAACCATTCAGGGCGAGAATAAATCAGCGCTAAACCTAAAGCTGCGGTGAGTAACGTCATACCAAAAGCAATATTGCGCGCTTGTTTAACCCTGTCAAAACGCCCAGCTCCCGCGTTAAAGCTATAAATGGGTTGAGTACCAAGCGCAATGCCCTCAAAAATCAGATAGAAAAACGCTTCTGTGTAACTCACCACACCATAGGCGGCCACATGTAATGGACCGCCAACCCACAAAAAAGCCGTATTATGCAGGGTTAACACTATCGACAAATACAGATTCATCAAAAAGCTGGGGAAACCTACGCGGGCTATATTAAGGCAATTATCGAGCTTGAGCTTCATCTGCTCAAAAGTGATTTTAAGCTGAGTGCGCGGACTGAAAAAATGCTGTAAACACAAAAGCCCCGTTACCGCCTGCGACAACATAGTCGCAATCGCTGCACCTGCTAAACCAAAGGGGAAAACCACAATAAACAGCCAGTCTAAGAAAGTGTTTAATACACCACCCAAAATCAGCACCCAAGTCACCATGGATGGCCTGCCATCATTACGCAGCAGTGTGGTGAAGGTCATTGAAATTATGGGAAAATGACACAGTGCAAAATACCAGAATAAGTATTCATTAGCATTTTCGAGCATCTCCCCTTGCGCCCCGAGGGCGACCAAAATATCTCGCGAGAATATCCCGCCAACAAGGGCAAAAAAGCATCCGGTTAATAAACATAACGTAAAGGCATTACCCAGTAGTTTACGGGCCTTGACTACATTACCTTGGCCAAGATTGATTGACACTAATGCCGCGCTACCCATACCTATCATGGCGCCAATAGCGTATAAAATCGCGCCCACAGGGTAAGCTAGCATCATCCCCGCCAGCCCTGTTTCACCTAAATAGTGGCCAACAAAGATGCCATCAATTGTCACATATACGCCCGTGACCAACATAGAGGCTATGGTGGGTATGGTATAGCGCCAAAAAAGCTTCGCAATCGGCTCCTCGAGCAAGCTCATATCCGCAGGAGCATGATTAGATGTTGTTGCTGTCATTAGCGTTTCTCACAAAAAGGGGGGCTAGAGTCGTATCTATCTAGAAAAATGATCGGGTGAACAAAAATGCGACAATGGATTGTACCTAAAAATAGCGAGAACTCAAAGCATGTTCATTGTGAATAATTAACAATAAAGATTAATCATCACAATGACTTAAGAAGAAACAGTCCAATTTCAGCCAAATGACAAACTCAGTACAGTTCAATAACAGATGTGGGTTAATTCATCATTTTCTGCTACTTTTTTGGTGTTTAAGGCCGAATTAGATAAAGTATCCGTTCAAGCAAGCCCATTATCGTATTTAAACAAGATGAAATCATTAACTTCATAAATTTAAGTTTTTGATAATTAATGGGTTAAACAGAAATAAATTCAATAACAATAATAAGGGAAGGACATGAGTCAGAATAGTCCAAATGCAGGCAACGATCTGCGAGAAGTCAAACAGCTCGGCATGTGGGCCTCCATTACTAGCTTAGGTTATGTGTTTTGGTTAGTTGGTGGTATGGAGTTAGTCGAGCGTATCGCCTACTACGGTGTTAAAGCCAGTGCTGGACTGTACGCTAAAGCGCCAGAGTCTGCGGGCGGCCTTGGGATCAGCCTAAGTGACTACGGCATTATTATTTCCCTCTGGGCGATCATGCAAACCTTTGTGCCCGTGTTCACCGGTGGCATGTCTGACCGAGTGGGCTACAAAGAAACCATCTTCGGCTCCACCATCATTAAAATCTTTGGCTATCTCGTCATGGCATTCTTCCCCAGCTTTTGGGGCTTCCTTGTCGGTGCATTACTCCTTGCCATAGGCACAGGGATATTTAAACCGGGCATTCAAGGCACCTTAGTGCTGTCCACTAATCGCAATAACACTTCAATGGCTTGGGGCATTTTTTACCAAGTTGTAAACATTGGGGGTTTCCTCGGGCCCTTAGTTGCCGTGCATATGCGCCAATTGTCGTGGGACAATGTATTTTTCGCCTGCGCCGCAATTATCTCACTCAACTTCTTATTCTTACTCACCTATACCGAGCCAGGTAAAGCCGAGCGACTGGAACGCAATAAGCAAATAAAATCGGGTGAAGTCGAACAAGAATCCCTGTGGCGTGATGCTTGGCGCGAGTTGAAAAAGCCGATTGTAATCTACTATATGCTCGTTTTTTCAGGATTTTGGTTCTTGTTCAATGCCCTATTCGATGTGCTGCCTATCCATATTTCCGAATGGGTCGATACCAGCGTAATCGTCACCACCCTCTTTGGCAGCGAAGGCACCAGTAACGGTATTCTACAATTTTGGCTTGGCCTCAATAACGAAGGCACTAAGGTGATGCCCGAAGGCATGCTCAACCTTAATGCGGGCCTGATCATGACCTGCTGTTTTATCGTCGCGGCACTGACGGCTAAATACCGTATTACTACCGCTATGTTTATTGGTTGTTTGCTGAGTATTTTAGCTTTTGTGTTTATCGGTGCTTTCCATGCGGCATGGTTTATCGTATTCGCGATAGCCATGTTCTCCATTGGCGAAATGATGATTAGCCCGAAGAAAAACGAGTTTATGGGTAATATTGCTCCTGAAGGTAAAAAAGCCATGTACTTGGGATTTGTGATGTTGCCCCAAGGGATCGGCTGGGGATTAGAAGGCTACTTTGGCCCTAAACTCTACGAGATTTATGCATCAAAGGAATTGTTTTCGCGGGATTTATTGCTAGAGCGCGGCATGAACAGCACTGAGGTCAGCGCCATTCCCCAAGGTGAAGCCTTTACTACCTTGGTGAGTTACACAGGTGAAAACGCACATGATCTCACCCAACTGCTATACCACAGCCATAACATTGGCATGGCGTGGTACATCATCGCCGCCATAGGGACTATCTCAGCGGTAGGGATTTACATCTATGGTAAGTGGTTACTCACACTACAACGAGCCCAGCAAGCCGCCTAAGTGAAACTCGCTGACCTCATTCTGGGCAAGGACGACAAAGACAAGATAAGGGCTAGATATGGCAAGGTGAGGAGCGATCCTCATCTTGCCTCATCAGTATCAGAAAGATCTTGTCAGCAACTCAGGCGTAAATTGTTCTGGTGACAACAATAAGCCTATGCTTTCGATTTGTGCATTCAAACGATTGAGATCTTGAGTCAGTGCCGGCAAGGTCAGCGTATTGTCATCGAGCTCATACACTTGCCTTAAACTAGTGTAATAAAACAGCAATATAATCAAAGCATTCACATCATTTTGCGCCGCAGCGGCTTTAATCTTTATCAACTTGCGATAGATACGATTATGGAGTTGCTTTAATTGCCACACATAATAAATTTCGCTGAAGAAGGATTTATCCTTCAAGTTGTAAATCACGGCGCTACACAGACCCAGACTGAAAATCACGCCTAAGAGATTCAAATGGAAATTACCTGTAGGCTCACCTGGCACAGGCGTCGCCCCAAACAGCGCAATGAGTCCAGTACCAAAAATCAGCGATAACACGACTAAGCTAACAACTAGAATCACAATGAATAAATTCATATTTTTACGATACAAGGTTTTATCTATTTCCTGCAGCTTCATAACATCCCGCTCAAATAAACCGCCCAGCATTGGCGTATAAATCAATCAATGGCAGAGCATACCGCAATCCCCTTTATTCGGCCTTAACTGATTTAAACGCATAACAAAAATACATTTCTCATTCTCACTTACAAACGATACAAATTGAAACTTTTAGGCGTAACTAAGCAGGCTGAGGGATAGGATGATGTATCGATTGAAGATCAACGGCTTAATGCCCTTACGATTAATCTTCCATTTATTTCAAAACATTAAAATGTTAACGTGCAATCAAATCTGAGTAAAATTTGCTAACCTTAACCCTAGTGAATTGCATAACGATATCGCCGCTTTTACGAGAGACAGTGTTCTAACCTCCCGCATTCAAACCACACAAGGAATGCCATGATACTCAGCAAAGGCTTTGCACAAGTCGTCCTTTTGGCGCTCAGCAGCCTTTGCTTGACTGCACAGGCCAAAGACCTGCTCGCAGTGGGTTCGAGTTTCAGTCAAATTTTCGAACTACAAGCCAATGGAGAATATACAGGCTTAGGTGTCGATATTTTGAATCGCTTCGCCCAGCAGCAAAGTGTGAACATTCACTATCAAATTACCCCATGGCGCCGCGCTATCTCTATGGTTGAACGTGGCCAAGCGGATATTCTTATTGGTCCCTACGATACCCCAGAGCGTAATACCAACTTGGTTTTTGCGGCGAAGGCATTTTACCGCGATGATATGGTGTTTTATGCTCGGGCAGACAATGAAATAGTGTGGAATGGCGACTATGCCAGTATTAAAACGCAACGGATTGGAAAAATGCAGGGCTGGAGTTATGGCACACGGTTTACTGAACAAACTAAATCATTAAATATCAATGAATTTGTCGATATTAAAAGTGGCATAGAACGGCTTTCGCGGGGTGATTTAGATTTACTCGCCACCAATAGTCGCAATACCAATGCAGTGCTCGCCCAAATCAAAATCCCTAAAGCAATTACGCCAATCATGCCGATAATCGATGTCCGAGACGGCTTTATGGCTTTTCCGAAACAAGCTAAATTTGATCCGCTAAGAACTCGTTTTGACAGCTTCTTCGAGGAGATGATCCAAAATGGCACACTCACGACACTCGGCCAAAAATACCGCGTGACCTTGCCTTACTGATCCGGCCTTACTATTCCCACCAAATCTGACCCCTCTTAGCGATGCTCACACCTGTAATAAAGAGTGATGGGGAACTCAGTTAGCTAAGACAAGCAATCAACTGCAGCTCAATCTCGTCCCAATTAACGTCGTCCATGGTAATCATTTCTAGTCTGGAATCTAAGGTGTCATCGAGTTCAACCACAGTAAACTCATGGTCAATCCAGTTAAATCCTGCAATTCCATCAGTAGTGATCATCACGGCCTTTAATCTAAGCAACACTTGCCCAACGTCGAGTGATTGAGCTTGCCGCTGAATAAAATCCATTAATTTATCAAAATCAAATTCTTGGCTCGGTTCAAACACCCAACCGCAGCTAAAACAACCTTCACCTTGATTCTGCTTTCGCACTATACCGCGATCATCAAAATCAAGTGCGACTTCGATTGCACCTTCGGCAAAGAGGCTCAACTCACTCAAGCGAGAACCACCAGCACGAAACAAGCTTGGGGCCGTCGTCGGTAGGCTGCCCAGCTTTAGGCCCGCGCTAGCATGCCCATTTATATTGAGTGACACGCGCCTTGGTTGGTTAAGATAGTCCAGCAAAGCGCTAGGTAAAGACTGTTGATTTGAGTGGCTCACTACAGGAATATCAGTACGTTCAATATGGCTTAAATAAGTCTGCAATTCATAGAGTAACTTAGTATTTTCAGCATCATACAAGTCGGACTTAGTTGCGATGATCACATCGGCCACTTGCAACTGTTGAATAAAATTTGCATGTTCGCGATAGCGAGGATCGTGGATCTTACGTGCGTCCACCAAACATAGGGTGCTACGCAGTGAAATCACATTCTGATAATGGGGCGCACTCAGTACTTTAATGATTTCATTAGGATGCCCAAGCCCAGTCGGTTCTATCAATAAGCGGTCAGGTTTCGCTTTCGCAATCAACTGATTGATTGCCACTTGTGTCGGAACGCCTGCTGCGCAGCACATACAGCCACCCGCAACCTCACGAATTTGTATGCCGTTATCGGAGGAATTAAGTAACCCCGCATCAATGCCGACCTCACCAAATTCATTGACCAGTACTGCCCAAATTTCATCCGCGGGTTTAGTCGCCAGCAATTGCTTAATCAGAGAGGTTTTACCTACACCTAAAAAACCTGTAATGATATTGGTAGGAATCGCTTTGATAATCATAAGGAAACTCGCTCGAATAGAAAGCTTGGCGCTCGAGTGTAGAAGTATTGGCTTCGAAGCTCAACAAAAAGCGCATCGGTGAGGATGCGCTTTTAGAATAGCGACAGGCTATGTAGCAAAATATGCAACTGACTATTCAACAGTCTAATCAACAAACTAGGCAACCGTTAAACGGCTAAGCTAATAGGCACTTTGCACTTATTAGCCTTGATTGTTGGGCTTAGCTTATTTTGACTTAACTTATTTTGACTTATTGGTGCGAGAGCCAAAACCTGACTTATTGCTCACCAAATTCGACTTAGGTTTAGTTGCATTAAACGGCTTACCTGAGCCAGAAGCTGGCTTAGCACGGCTAGAGGATTTATCTGCACCTGCTTTGCTGTCCTGTGCTTTACCTTTCGCGTACTTACCCTGACGAGACTGACC
Organism: Shewanella sp. M16; assembly: GCF_018224605.1. NCBI lineage: Bacteria > Pseudomonadati > Pseudomonadota > Gammaproteobacteria > Alteromonadales > Shewanellaceae > Shewanella > Shewanella sp. M16. The sequence continues at coordinate 102,444 of NZ_JAGTUL010000012.1, forward strand.
AATAGTACGATCCTGCGGCGCCTTATGGCTCCACTTTCCAATCGGCTTAATCGGTGCCGCGGGCGCATCACGGTAACGGGCAGGTAAAGGCGTGCCTTCTTCATAACCCGGTTGTACCGATACAGGCAGTTTTTGCTCAATCAAGGCTTCAATTTCAGCGAGCATTTCATCGTCAGAAGGTGAAACAAACGAAATCGCGCGACCCGTTAATCCAGCTCGGCCTGTACGACCAATACGATGGATATAATCTTCGGCAAGGAAAGGTAATTCAAGGTTGATCACCATAGGCAAGGCATGAATGTCTAAACCACGAGCAGCCACATCGGTCGCCACCAGCACCCGCAATTTACCGGCTTTAAACTCTTCCAACACCCGATTACGGGCGCCTTGTGTTTTATCGCCGTGGAATACACCTGCGGCTATGCCATCAAGCTTTAATTCTTGTAATAAATGCTCGGCGCTTTCTTTCGTGCTGGCAAACACCAGCACTTGGCGCCAATTGTTGCGGCCAACGAGTTCTGACAACAGCTCGGCTTTACGACGTTTATCAACGCGATAGACTTCCTGCACAACTGTGGATGCGGTAGTCGTGTCAGCAACATTCACCCACTGAGGTTCATTCAGCATTTTCTCGGCGAGTTGTTTGACAGCATCGCTATATGTGGCTGAAAACAACATGGTTTGATGCTGCGGCGCAATTAAGCGTTTCACTTTTTCAATGTCGCGCACAAAACCCATGTCTAACATGCGGTCGGCTTCGTCGATCACTAAGGTCGTGACACTCGACAAATCTAACTGGAATTGGCCGATAATATCGAATAAACGACCAGGAGTTGCCACCAAAATATCAACGCCCTGCTCTACCCCTTTACGCTGGGGATTCATGTTGGCGCCGCCGTAAACCGCTAAGGTTTTCAGTGGTAGGAACTGGCTGTATTTTTGGATATTTTCGCAGACTTGAATCGCAAGTTCGCGGGTTGGCGTCATCACCAACGCGCGTAAAATCGGTTTATCATTGCTGTCGCTTGTTAAAGACTCAGCCGCCAACTTTTCAAGTACAGGCAGAGCAAAGGAAGCCGTCTTACCTGTACCCGTTTGGGCGCAGGCCATAATGTCTTTGCCTTCAAAGGCAAGCGGGATCACTTTCTCCTGCACTTGAGTGAGTTGCTGATAGCCACACTCAGTTATCGCATTCAAAATAGGAGAAGATAAACCGAGTGTTTCAAATTTCATAGGGACTCTTTAGCTAAGTAGTAAAACTTTGATGCGAGGTGATACTCAATGCCCCAACGCGGGGCCGCGGAGTCTAGCAAAATCCGCGGCGTTTTTATAGGCAATTATCGCCACTAAGTTAATATCTCCTCAGACATGGGAGACTAAAAGCGGATCCTGTAAGTATTTTTGGCTAAATTCACCCGCAGGCACAGGTCTTGAGAACAAGTAACCTTGGCCGTAGTCACAGCCTGCAGCCAACAAGACTAGCCGCTGCGCATCGGTTTCGACACCTTCGGCAATCACCTTCATTCCCAACTTGTGGGCCATCACGATAATCGCCTCGCAGAGAATTTGATCGTTTGAATCGGTATCGATATGGCGGGTAAAAGATTGATCAATTTTAAGATAATCAATGTCAAACTTTTTCAAATAGGCAAGTGACGAATAGCCAGTACCAAAATCGTCCAGCGACACTTGCACACCCGCATCGCGGTAGGCCAGTAGTTTTTCGGTTACACCCATACTGGCATCCAATAACAAGCCTTCGGTAATTTCAACGCACACGCCCGCGCCTGTAATATTAAGATCTTGCAATAACTTCAACCAATCATTGAGCAGCGTGCCTTCATCACGAAATTGGATTGGGGATTTATTGACGCTGATTTGGATTTCAACCCCTAACTCATGACGCCACGCCGCACTCTGGCGAGCGGCTTGCTCGAACACCCAATTGCCGATTTCAACAATCAAGCCGGTGTCTTCCGCAACAGGAATAAACTCTGCAGGCGACACAGCACCACGCTCTGCATGATGCCAGCGGATCAAGGCTTCAGCCTTGGTCACTTCACCCGTTGCTAAGGCAACAATCGGCTGATAATGCAGTTCAAATTCTTTATTCACGACCGCTTGACGTAAGTCTTGGATCAAGCGCATGCGGTATTTGGCGTATTCCTGCATCGATGGGGTGAAATAGTTGAAGCGATTACGCCCTTGATCTTTCGCCGCATACATAGCCTGATCCGCATGCTTGAGAAGCCCTTCAATACTGGTCGAATCATCGGGATATAAAGTAATCCCAATACTGACACTGATATAAGCGGTTTCTTCCCCTAACACATAGGGTTCGGCAATTCGTCGCAAAATATTCTCGGCGACGCGCTCAATCCCCTTATGGTCTTCCATCGAACTTAACACCACAGTAAATTCATCGCCGCCAAGACGCGCCACGACGTCGGCATCACGCACACAGGATTTCAATCGACTCGCGGTTTCTATCAACAGTAAATCGCCCATGGCATGGCCTAAGGTGTCATTCACTTCTTTAAAGAAATCTAAGTCCAAGAACAATAAGGCAAAGTGGTTGCGATTGCGGTCGGCATTTTTCACTTCACTGCTTAAATACTCCAACAACATGCGCCGATTAGGCAACCCCGTCAGCGTATCGTAGTTAGCCTGTTTCCAGATTAGATGCTCATTTTGCTTCTTGTCGGTAATGTCTGAGAACAGGGCAACACGTCGATAGGGATGGCCTTCTTTATCATTAATCGTATTGATGGTTAACCAGATGACATATTCCTCGCCATTTTTGCGCCGCTGCCACATTTCCCCCTGCCATTGGCCTTTCTCGCGGATTTCATTATTCATTTTGGTGTAAAAATCGCGGCCATTGAGGTCACAATAAAGCAGCCGAATATGTTGGTCCCGCACTTCAAATTCGCGATAACCCGTCATCACACTAAAGGCGGCGTTGACGGTAATAATCACGCCCTTTTCATCGAGGACACTCATGGCTTCAGAGCTGTTATCGTAAACCAGTGCCGACAACTTTAAGGATTCTTCGATAAGTTTTGCGTCGGTAATATCGGTATAGGTTCCGCACATACGCAGAGCATTGTTGTTTGTATCTCTGCTCACGACTTTACCTGTATCAAGGATCCAACGCACCTTACGGTTTACGGTATTTAAGCGGTACTCCATCTTATGTTGCGCCGTTTCGCCACGAATATGGGCCTCAATCGAATGCAGCACTTTAGGCCTGTCTTCGGCGACTATCGCATCCATCCATTGGCGACTATTGGCGTTGAGCATATCAACATCGCAGCCAAGAATATCGGCGCTGCGGGCGTTACGTTCAATGCGGTCATTGCGAATATCCCAATCCCACACCCCAAGATCGCTACTGCTTAACACCAGTTCGAGTTGTTCACGGCTAGCGAGCACCTCTTGGTCAGCAATGGCCTGTGAGGTGATATCTAAATATCCAGCAATAACAAGCAACACGGCATTATTACCACCACGCTTACAGGCGACAGTCATATGGGTGTAAACCACGCTACCGTCTTTAACGATAAAACGTTTATCCATCTCGTAATTATCGATATCCCCCCGCAGCATAAGCTCAAATTTCAGGGCATCCGCTTCTAAATCATCGGGATGAGTAATTTGTGCCCACGTCATCCGTAGCAATTCAGCTTCTGAATATTTGAGCATTTGACATAACCGTGGATTCACCTTTATCCACTTTTGATCTATTCCCGTTATTGCAATACCAATATTGCCCGCGTTGAATTGGCTCCGAAAAAGGAAATCATCCTGCAGACGAATTTGTTCATCACGTTCTAACTCAAAACGTCGCGATAACAAGCGGCTCAATAGCCAAGTCGCTATCGGGAAAATGGTCAATACTGGGAGGGTCACTTTGGCGAGCAATGGCATTGCTATGCCATCGGGTAAAAATAAGAACCACAACAACATCACGATATGAACTGTATAGGCAAAGAGAAAAATTTCTCCACCTGAAATATTGGCTAACAGAGACTTACGATATTGACGCCAGATCACCCCGATTAACCCGGATGACACTATCACGCCGACGCCAATCCATATACCAGCGCCACCGATACTGATGCGATACAGCGCCGTCATCACGACAGCAACTAAGGTAGGTAAACCACCGAAAAATAGACCAGAAATACAGAGAATAACCGAACGGGTATCAAAGAAAACGCCAGGCAAATATACCCAAGGCGTACTCATAATAGTGATACCAATACCACCAATGAGCATCCCAATAATGATGCGCCACAGCAAGAAATACTGCCGCTGGTGTTTTTTAGGGATCACGTCGTACAAAAATACCAACGCCAGCAATAAAGCCGCATTTTGTACTAACGGAAAGAGAATACCTTTATCCATAACTCAGAGAGCGACTCCAAAAATGAGGGGGCTTGATACCATTTTAACATTCCCCCACAAGTGTAGCAGAATCACTTAGAAATCATGCGTTAATTCCCTTTGCCGCATCACACTTTGGACTTGCCACATCACATTTTGCAATAGAGTTGTTGACGATATTGCTCTGCAATAGAATGCCAGTCAAAACGCTGCGCCATGGCCGCAGCACGCACTTGTGACCATGTTTTCCCATCGAAACAAGCAATGGCTTGCATCAACCTTTGCAAAAACACTTCGGCTTGCTCATTTAAGCTATTGCCGCTAAAAGCAAAACCATTAACGCCATCCTCAACGGTATCCTTTAAACCGCCTACACTATGCACTAAACATGGCTGTCCCGCGCGCATCGCGAGCATTTGACTGATGCCACAGGGCTCAAAGGAGCTTGGCATCAAAAATAGATCGCCATGCTGATACAGCGCTTCGGATAACGCCTCGTTGTATCCTTGCAAAAATAATAGGTTATCGTATTTAGCCCCTAACGTTTGGAAAGACTTAGCAATCGATGCATCGCCACTGCCGAGTAAAATCAGCAGCGCCGTCGGTTTTGTTTGCTTCAATGCTTTAAGTAAGGTTTCAAGCACAGATAAACCCGAGGGTAATTGATGGCGCAGCAGTAAGACTTTTTGATCGGTCAAGCGGCCCACCGAAGTCAATAACAAACTCGGTACTTGCTCCGCCATTGCTTGACGCCAATGGGCTTGAATGCGGGCAAAAGCAATCATGTCCACGCCGCTCACTTGCGTTTGATGCCCCTGCCATTGCACTAACGCAGTTTCAACCGCACTCAGCAGTTGCTTGAACTGCGCCACTTGAATACGCGCCTTTGGCTTAGGGTTTACATCGGTTGCGGCTGAGTACACACAGCCATTTAAAATCCCCACCACTTTGCCGTCATTGGCCTTGGCCTGTAAGTCTTGCTCTAACCCTTCACCACCAAAAAATCCCGCTTCGGGTTTGGAGGGCTGCAACACTTCCTTGGCATAACTGGGTGAGACTAAATGCACTTTGTCGCTCAGCACTATGCCCATGCGCATAGGGTTAACACAGTAGGGATAACGGGGATCGGTAATTAACTGTTTTTGCCCCTCCGTCAAAGTGGCAAACAGCTCTGGAAACCAAGCCGCAAAGGAGGATGAATCTTGGCTTAAGGGACGTATCCCCTGCAACGCAAGATTGTGGATAGAGAACACACACTCAATTTCTTTGAGAGCACTGAACTCAGGCACGAATGCTCTTAACATGGCTAAGCAGCCCGCATGCCAGTCATGTAAATGCAGCACTGTCGGCATAGGCACTCTACCAGTAACTAATGCTGTCGCGACGCTCGCGCAAAGGAAAGCAAACTTAGTTGCATCGTCGGCAAAAGGACGCTCGGCACTGCCTTGGCTATAAATCTGCCCAGGTACGGATTGCCATAATGCATGTTCGAGCAGATAAATCATCGCCTCTGGCACATGGGGATGGGGCATGGCAAACACATGCACCCGCTCCAATCGGCCGCCAAAAGCCACAGTTAACTCACCCAGATCTTGGGGTTGATTCGCTACCGCAGTCAAAAAGCCATAGCTTGGCATGATCACATCGGCGCACAAATCAACACCCGCCAGAGCGGCGGGTAAATCACGGATGACATCCGCCATACCGCCAACCTTGGCGCCCGCAAGGGCACCGTTTTCAGCCGCGACCATCAAAATGCGTTGTTTCAATTAATTGGATACTCCCGCTACTCAACTGTGCAGCTTTTATTAAGCTGCCTATACCTAAGCCATTTTTACTTTAATGATCAATTTACTTTAATGATCAAAGCACTATTCATAGCCTACAGGCAAACCTAGCATGTCACGGGTCACTAAAGTCACACCTTTTTCGGACACCCTAAAGCCTTTAGCTCTGTCGTGATCATGGTTATAACCTATTACCATGCCTTCGGGAATAATGCAGCCACGGTCAAGTATCGCATTCTTGATTTTGCAATGGCGCAGCACGACTACATCGGGTAGCACTACTGAATCTTCAACCAACGAATAAGAACAAACGCGCACTTCGTTAAACAATACGCTACGGCGCACGGTCGCCCCCGAAATAATACAACCGCCCGAAACAATCGAGTCCAGCGCCATACCGCGTCTGTCATCGTCATCAAACACAAATTTAGCGGGAGGTAATTGTTCTTGGAAAGTCCAAATTGGCCATTTCGCATCGTACAAATTCAGTGCTGGCGTGGGCGATAACAGTTCCATATTCGCTTGCCAGAAAGAGTCTAGCGTACCCACATCGCGCCAATAGGCTTGCTCGTTCGGGAAAGCGCTCTTAAAGGGATAGGCGAACACATTATGTTTTTCGATGATCGCAGGAATAATATCCTTACCAAAATCGCGATCTGAGCTTTCGTTTAAGGCATCTTTCTTGAGCTGGTCAAACAAAAACTCTGTGTTAAACACATAGTTGCCCATAGATGCTAAACACATTTCAGGATTACCCGGAGAATGCTTAGGTTGCAGCGGCTTTTCTTCAAAGCCTAAAATGCGCATCTCTTCATCGACTTCCATCACCCCAAACGAACCCGCAGCTTCGGCAATCGGCACTTCAAGGCAAGAGACTGTCATATCTGCACCCGACTCGGCATGGGCGGCTAATAACCCAGCATAATCCATGCGATACACGTGATCGCCAGACAACACCATCACGTATTTAGGCAGCTCGTGGCGAATGATATCGATATTTTGAAATACCGCATCGGCCGTGCCTTGGTACCAGTTTTCCGAATAGCGTTGTGAAGCGGGTAAAATCTCCACCGACTCGCCGAGCTCCTTCTTAAAATGGCCCCAACCGCGCATCACATGGCGGATCAAAGAATGCGACTTGTACTGAGTCACAACCCCGACACGACGAATACCCGAATTGATACAATTTGAGAGCGGGAAATCGATAATACGAAACTTACCACCGAAATACAGTGCAGGTTTAGCACGCCAATCCGTGAGTTCATGCAAGCGAGACCCGCGCCCACCAGCTAAAATCAACGCATAGGTTTCACGAGTTAAATTACTGATATAACGAACATTAGACATAGGCTCTTACTCCGAAATCGGCAAACTGATTGCCCATAAATGGCTTATCGATACGGCAGACACTGCCGTACTCCCCTGAGTATTTCTCACTTGCATTCCCCATTCCTTCCATTGATTGCTGCATTCCTTTCAAACACTTATACTCATCCGCTATAACAAGACTTATAACCCAGAGCCCAACCCTTACAGTTTCCAAATTTCATCGCGATAACCTGCGATCGTCACATCACTCGAAAAACGTCCGCTGGCGGCGGTATTGCGAATACTCATCTGCGTCCAAACCTGCGGATCTTTATAGGCCCGCGCCACGGCTTCTTGCACGACTCGATAACTGTCAAAGTCGGCGGCCGTCATCCATTGATCGTCGCTACTTTCGATGGCGGCAATAATGGGATCAAAAATCCCCGGCTCCAGCAGATTGAAATGACCACTTTTGAGTAACTTCATCACCTCAGATAACGCCGGTGAATCATCAATAATACTGCGCGGATGATAGTGACTACGTACCTGCGAGACCTGCTCCGCATTGAGTCCAAACAGGAAGAAGTTCTCTGAACCTACTTCCTCTAACATCTCGATATTGGCGCCATCCATAGTGCCAATGGTTAGGGCGCCATTCATCATGAACTTCATATTGCCCGTGCCCGATGCCTCTTTGCCCGCGGTTGAAATTTGCTCGGATAAGTCAGTCCCCGGACAGATTTTTTCCATGGCGCTGACGTTGTAGTTTGGTAAGAAAGCAAAGCGTAGGTAAGGCGTCACCATAGGATCGGAATTGACCATATGAGCAACATTGCTGGCGAGCTTGATGATCAACTTAGCCATAAAGTAACCGGGCGCCGCTTTACCGCCGATCAATACACAACGTGGCACCATGTTTTCGGTGTGGCCTTGCTGGATCTGATGATAGAGATGAATCACATGCAAGATATTGAGTAACTGACGTTTATATTCGTGAATACGCTTCACTTGCACGTCAAACAGCATAGCCGGATCGAACTCAACCCCACATTCCTTGACAATCATCTTAGCCAGCAACGCCTTGTTGGCTTGCTTCACATCACGCCATTTTTGGATAAACGCATTGTCCTGTGTGAGAGCATTGAGCGCCGTTAACTGGCTTAAGTCTGTCACCCATTCTTGACCTAAATGGGCGGTCAGTAACTTAGCTAAGGCAGGGTTACAATGGGCAAGCCAACGTCTTGGCGTCACACCATTAGTGCGGTTATTAAACTTATGCGGCCACAACTCATAGAAATCCTTAAACAACCCAGATTTGAGTAGTTGCGTGTGTAAACCCGCGACACCGTTGACCGAGAAACTCGCCACAATCGCCAGATACGCCATGCGCACATGGGGATGGGGGCCATCTTGAATAATTGACATACTCGCCAATTTCTCACTATTTCCAGGCCAATGGTGGGCGACTATATCTAAGTAACGGGCGTTGATTTCATAAATGATTTCTAAGATGCGTGGCAGCATTTGCGCCATCATACGCACGGGCCAACGCTCTAGTGCTTCAGGCAACAGGGTATGGTTAGTGTAAGCCATGGTCTGACTGGTAATCGCCCACGCACTGTCCCATTCCAAACCGTATTCGTCGATCAATAACCGCATCAACTCAGGCACGGCAATGCTAGGGTGAGTGTCATTCAACTGCATGACATTTTTAGCGGCAAACTGCGTAAAATCATGACCATGACGACTCACCCAACGTTTGAGTAAATCCTGCAAGCTAGCGGAGGATAAAAAGTATTGCTGACGTAATCGCAGCTCTTTGCCGTTCTCGCTCGCATCATTAGGATAGAGCACCATAGTGATCTGCTCGGCCAAGTTTTTACGGGCCACGGCTTCCGTGTAGTCGCCTTGGTTAAACTCAGCTAAATCAAAATCATCGGTCGCTTCAGCCTTCCACAATCTCAGGGTATTTACCCGCCCATTGCGATAACCAGGAACTGGCATGTCATAGGCGACGGCGAGCACATCTTGGGTTTCAACCCAAATAATGTGCCTACGGCCTTGTTTATCGACATAGGATTCGGTATGACCAAAAAATGGCACAATTACGTTGTGGGTAGGGACACGCACTTCCCACGGATTACCTTCGCGCAACCAACGATCAGGGCGTTCAACTTGATAACCGTCGACTATCTTCTGGGCGAACATGCCATATTCGTAACGTATGCCATAGCCTGTCACAGATAAGTCCATGCTAGCGCAGCTATCGAGAAAACACGCGGCTAATCGACCTAGGCCGCCGTTGCCTAAACCGGCATCATGTTCGGCCTCTTCTAACTCTTCTAACGATACCGCATAGTTGCTCAAGGCATCACGGCTATCTTGTTGCAAATCTAAACTCAGTAGTGCATTACCTAGCGCCCGGCCCATCAAAAATTCGAGGGATAAATACGCCACTTGCTTGCGCTTAAAATGGCTGTCATCCACTCGAGTCTGACGCCAATTATCTAGCATCTGTTCTTTCACGCTGTATGCTAACGCTTGAAATAATTCGCAGCTCACGCCTTCGCCACGGCTGAGTCCATAACGTAAATGGCGCTCAAAGGAAGCGGGCAAAGCATCGCAGGGTTCACAGGGCTCAGCGGCTTTAGACTTAGTCTGACGCTTAGCGGGCGCCTTCTTGCTCGCGGCTTTTGACTGAGCTAGTGTTACTGGTTTTTCGCTGGTATTGGGGCTCAGTTCGCTTTTGTCACTCATAGTTAATTCCTTCATTTCCTATAAAATCAGCATGAAAAAGCATGAGACTACGATCTTGCAGTAAGTATCGCGTCGCAGAGATCTGAACATCCAGCGGCTCAGTTTGGGTATGAATAAGGCATTGCCACGGACTCAAGTGCTCGAAAGTCGGCAGGGTAAAAGCGAGAGGATTGTCGTCGGCATTAACCATCAACAGCAAAGCTTGCTGCTTGCCTTGATCTTCTAAATCACCGGAAAGCACCACAGACAAACTGCGGCACATAGATTCGGTCCACAAGCTCTTGGTCATTTGTTCACCTTGGCGACTAAACCAATCTAATCGAGTACCAATATCGGCTAAGGATTCAGCCAATAACTGTTCGTGAATGAAGCGCTTAGCACATAACAGCGGGAAACGTTTCCGCAGAGCAATAAGCTGTTGAGTAAAGGCCAACAACTCAGTGTCCATGCCCTTTGCCGACCAATCAAACCAGTTCAGTTCATTGTCTTGGCAATAGGCATTATTGTTGCCTTGCTGAGTGCGGCCCGTCTCATCACCGCTCAACAACATAGGCACACCTTGAGATAAAAATAGCGTAGTCAATAAGTTACGTTGTTGACGACTGCGAAGCTCCAGAATTGCGCTATCTTCGGTTTCCCCTTCAATCCCATAATGATGGCTGAAGTTTTCTTGGTGACCGTCGCGGTTATCCTCCCCATTTGCCAAGTTATGGCGCTGGGTATAACTCACTAAGTCTTTAAGGGTAAAACCGTCGTGACTGGTTAAAAAATTAAGGCTGGTAGCAGGTGGACGGCCACTGTGTTCAAAAAAATCCCCCGAGCCATGAAACCGCCGAGCAAATTCGGGCAACATGCTGTGATCGCCGCGCCAAAAGCGGCGCATAGTGTCTCTATATCTGTCGTTCCATTCGCTAAAAGCCACGGGGAAATTGCCCAATTGATAACCACCGGGGCCGATATCCCAAGGCTCAGCAATCAATTTCACTCGGCACAAAACAGGGTCTTGCAACAGCGCATCGAAGAAACCTGAGCCGGGATCAAAACCATAGGCCTCGCGACCTAAGCAAGCCGCCAAGTCGAAGCGAAACCCATCGACGCCCATGATTTCTACCCAATAACGCAGCGAATCTAGCACTAGCTGTAACATGCGTGGATGGTTGATATTTAAGGTGTTTCCGCAACCCGTATCATTAATATAAAAACGCTTATCATTCGGATGCAGACGGTAATAACTGAGATTATCTATGCCACGAAAACTAAAGGTCGGCCCAAGTCGACTCCCCTCGGCGCTGTGGTTATAGACCACATCGAGGATCACTTCGATACCTGCGCCGTGAAGTGCATCCACCATGGCCCGAAACTCACCAATATCGTCGGATGACAGATAACTCGGCTCAGGGGCAAAAAAGCCGATACTGTTGTAACCCCAATAGTTAGTGAGCTTTTTCTCGAGCAAAAATGGCTCAGTGAAAAAGGCCTGTACAGGAAGTAACTCGACACACGTCACCCCAAGTTCGGCCAAATAATCGATAGCAGGCTGAGTCGCTAAGCCCGCAAAGGTGGCACGTTTATGGGGTTCAATCTCAGGATGCACCGCCGTAAAGCCTTTAACGTGCATCTCATAAATGATACTGCGCTCTAGAGGTTTAGGCTGAAACCTCGACGCAAGGGGCTGAATCGACTGCTTGGCAGCTATCTCGATTAATGGATGAATGTCCACGACCTTGCATTTTGGCACATAGGCAGCGTTATCTAACTTGCTGAAAGATAAGTCTTCATCCATGTGGTTCAGCTCGTAACCATAGTTAGACTCATGGTCACGATATTCACCGACGAGCTGGCGCGCATAGGGGTCGAGCAATAATTTATTGGGGTTAAATCTGTGACCAAGCAGAGGCTCATAGGAGCCATAAACGCGATAACCGTAGAGTTGCCCCGCCTTAAGCCCTTGCACAAACACATGCCAGATTTGCTGGGTTTGTTCAGTTAACGCAATACGCGCGACTTCTTGCTCGCCATTGTCATCAAATAAACATAACTCGACCGCTGTGGCGTTAGCTGAAAATAACGCAAAGTTAACGCCATCGCCCTCAACATTAGCACCGAGCGGAAAAGGCTCACCTATCCCTAACGCCCATTTTTCGCTTTGAAATGGGTGGTTTTTAGCGTCAGGGTTGAGCTTAATATCATCAGCCGTGGGCTTTTGCATGCTAGTTCGCCTCAGCCAATCCGGTTAACGCAGGCCCTATGACTAGGCAGCTCAAGGGTGGCACAGTGATCAGCGCGCTCTGCGCCATTCCTTGCCACGGCAGCGACTCAGCAACCACAGTGCCCGCATTACCTTGATTACTGCCACCATAAATCTGGCTATCGCTATTAAGATATTCGCGGTAATCTCCTGCCAAGGGCAAACCAATACGGAACCCAGTGTGCAATTGGGGCGTCATGTTGATGACAAACACTAACGGCGTATCACCCGCTAACCCGTAACGCACAAAGGTAAAGATGCTGTCGCGGCTATTCTCACAATCTAGCCAACTAAATCCTGCTCCCTCGTAATCCTGAACCGATAAGGCAGGTATTTTTTGATATAAGTGATTGAGATCTTTAAGCCAACGCTGGACGCCTTGGTGCGGCTCGTAAGCCAATAAGTGCCAATCTAAACTCTGGTTATGGTTCCACTCATTTCGCTGACCAAACTCGCAGCCCATAAAGAGTAATTTCTTACCTGGGTGCCCCCACATAAAACCGTAATAGGCACGCAGAGTTGCAAATTTCTGCCAATCATCACCGGGTATTTTATGCAGCAACGAGCCCTTGCCATGGACCACTTCATCGTGACTCACGGACAACATAAATTGCTCGGTATAGGCGTACATTAAACTGAAGGTCAATTGATGATGGTGGAACTGGCGGTAAAGCGGGTCACGGCCTAAGTAGCTTAAGCTGTCGTTCATCCAGCCCATATTCCACTTAAAACCAAAGCCGAGACCTTGCTGATCCGTCGGCTTAGTCACCCCCGCAAAAGCGGTGGACTCTTCGGCAATCATGCAAATGCCGGGGAAAGCTTGGTACAAGCGTTGATTCAAAATTTGTAAGAAACTGATGGCCTCGAGATTCTCCCGTCCACCATAGGCATTAGGCAGCCATTGGCCCGGCTCGCGGCTGTAATCGAGATACAACATAGAAGACACGGCATCGAGACGCAGACCATCAAAGTGAAATTCCCGCAGCCAGTAACAAGCATTACTCAACAAGAAGCTGCGCACTTCACCGCGATCATAGTTATAAATCAGGGTATCCCAATCGGGATGTGTGCCCTTGCGAGGATCTTCATGCTCATACAGACATGTGCCATCGAAACGCACTAAGCCGTGGGGATCCTTAGGGAAATGCGCCGACACCCAATCGAGGATAATACCAATCCCCGCCTGATGGCAGGCATTCACAAAGGCCTTTAACCCATTGGCATCGCCAAATCTGTGGGTCGGCGCATAGAGACCCACTGGCTGATATCCCCACGAACCATCAAAGGGAAACTCGCTGATCGGCATCAGTTCGATGTGGGTAAAGCCTTGCTCCTTCACATAGGGAATAAGCTGTTCAATCAAGTCTTGATAATCAAGATATTGCTCGCCTTGCTCTCCCTTACGACGCCACGAACCTAAGTGCACTTCGTAGGCCGACATGGGCGCTTTATGCCAAGCAGTCGCCGCTCGCTTACTCATCCAAGCGGTATCATTCCAGCTATGGTGAGCTTTTTGGGGCACGATAGAAGCATTGTGGGGCGCGCATTCCATTTGGGTTGCCATAGGATCGGATTTAGTATGGCGCTCACCATTTTGATAAACCAAATCAAACTTATAGTGTGCGCCTTCAGCCACATTGGGTAAAAATAGCTCCCATAAACCATTGGCAATATGTTGGCGCATCACATGGCGAGTATCGTCCCAATGGTTAAAATCTCCCACCACTGAAACCCGCTTAGCATTGGGTGCCCACACACAAAAATGCACACCTTCGACGCCTTGGGTTTGACGCCAGTTGGCCCCCAAAAATTCATAGGCACGCTCGGCGCTGCCTTCACCAAACAGGTAAATATCGTCACTATTGAGCAGTGAATCAAACTGATAAGGGTCGACTATATCTAACTGACACAGGGGATATTCCACCCGTAGCAAGTAGAGAAACGGCTTGACGCGTCGTCCCAGAGTGCCAGCGAACAGTCCCTGCTCGTTGACCTTGTCCAGACTCGCCACTTTGCGGCCATCTTTAATACTGATCACATCCACACTGAGGGCATTGCGTAAAAAACAACGAACAATTAATGCCTTACCCTCGTTGGCACTGTGCATACCCAAGAGCGAAAAAACATCAGTGTATTGACCATTAAGTAGGGCGACGTCGGCACCATCGTAGAAATAGGCATTGGCTTGAGTCATCATTTTTCTTCCGTTTATCAGTCAATTAAACTTGCAAATTGGCACTCTTTACCCACATCCCCCTAATAATCTCATCTTTAGGGATGGCATAATGTGGTGCGACTTAGGCAGCCTTTCGCTGGTGCTAGATTTAGCTCGGTAGCTGTCTCGCCACAGCGATATTTTGTAATCGCTGCAGTATCTCTGGCGAAGTCGACACTTGCGTTAAATTCAGCGGCAGGCGACGCTGCCAATTTGGATATTCGAGCCAAGTACCAGGAATGTTCACCGCATGGCGATCGGCTAATAAATCGCACAGTTGCACGCTGTATAGCGCACTATTACCGCGAGCTCCTAAGGTCATCCAAGCCGTGAGCAAGGTTTGAATATCGAGTTCGGCTATCGTCACATCGGCTAACAGACCTTGAGCGACTAACAGTGAAATCAGTTGCTGCTTTTCATGTTCACGCCCAGCAAGCGCCTCGCCTAGCGGCTCGTCAGTTTCAAACAGGGATAACAGCCGACGCAGGTGTAAATCGCTGCCACACCACCAAGCGACTAAAGTCGGCACATCGTGATTCGCCAGCATCATTAAGCTTTGAGACTTATATTGATCCGGTGATTTAAAGCCTTGATGGTCTTTGCAGAAATAGAACAACTCGTTGGAATAAATGCCAGAAGTGTAGAGACGATGAATAATGTCAGGTGGCACCAGTCCTAAATCTTCACCAATCACCACACAGCGAGCACGTTGGCTCTCAAGGCAAACGATGGCAAGCAAGGTTTCGACGGGATAATACACATAGGCACCGTGACCGAGTTGCTTATCCAGCGGCCACCACCAGAGTCGCAGTAAGCCCATCACATGATCGATACGCAAGGCGCCACAGCTTTCCATATTGGCGCGGATCAAGGCGATAAAATGGCTGAAATGATGTTGTTTTAACTTCACAGGATCGAGTGGCGTTAAGCCCCAATTTTGTCCTTGGGGTGCAAAGGGATCGGGCGGTGCACCTATGCTGGCATTCAAACAAAACTGCTCGGCATTAGCCTGTACTTCACTGCCCTGCAGCGCTGCACCGACGGCCAAATCACGGATCAATCCCAGCCCCATCCCAACCTCTTTAGCTTTTAGCTGACAGAGGTGTAACTGCTTTTCAGCCACAAATTGCAGGTAAAGATAGAAACCTTCCTCTTGCACAAACGCTTTAGGACTACGTAAATATTCCGCTTGAGCAAACTCTTGTAGCGCACTGCCCTGCTCACGCACAAACTCATGGAATCTTTGCGCTCTGGGCGTGTCGTTCGCCAGATGCGTGTCACAAAAAACGCGATATAACTGCTCAAAGGCACGGTATTTCAGCTCGCTCACTTTAGGATAATCGAGCCAATTATCACGATTCAGTAAGGCGATAGCCTCTACCCAAGTAGCGCTTGAAAATTCAGTGGCAAGAGCTTGGTATTCAGGAACGCTTTGTAATTGAATATAAAGAGGATTAAGTCTGCGGCGATCGCACGGACTATAAGGACTCGGATGCTCTGGCGCCGCGATATCGAGGGCATGCAAGGGATTGAGTTGAATAAAATCCGCGCCCTGCGCCGCCACCAGCCCGATCAGTTGTTCTAAATCACCAAAGTCGCCAATGCCCCATTGGCTCTCGCTGCGCAAACTGTAAAGTTGAACGCTGATCCCCCAAGGTTTATGGCGTTTACCTTGGGCGACAGCCGTGAGTACGCCTTGGTAGGCGGCCCGCGGCGCCACCATTAAGGTGCCAGAGAACAAAGTGCTGGTCGTCACACTGCTCTCTAGCGCAGAGCTTGCCGCTTGTGCACTTGTCGATAGGGCATGTTTTAAGCTTAAGGCTATGCGATGAAAGCCCAAACCTAACACAGAGAAATCACTCGCATTTTTGTCGGCTGCATGCGCAAATGAGTCTTGGTTTTTGATTAAGGCAGGGTTGTTAGTAAACTCTTGGCTGCTCAGGAAATAGGACGCTAAATTCACCGCTTCAGTCTCGGCGGGCATTAAGTTGTCAGGGAAAGCTTGGGTCTTGGCCTCAGCTAAATCGAGGCGTGCGAATCCCAGTTGCGTAAGATCAAGGCGATAGTGTAGATAAAGCGTTTGTTCAATGCGGTAATCGCCAATGGACTTAAGCGCCGAGAAAGGCACATCGAATACAATGGACTCACCCTGTTCGCATTCAATCGCCACACTCAGATCTGAGGTGTAGGTTTCCGGTAAACAAAGGCTTATCCAAGGTTCATCCACAAAACACCAATGGAATTCAGGTAGCACCTGAGTCCAAGGACGGGCATCCAGTAAATCAATTTGCGACGCGATCAGTGCTTCGGTCAATACCGTATCGACACAGGTCAGCCCAGCATCACTCGATAACGCTTCTGTAGCAGGAGCATCAATGGCAGTCCCTGCCACGCTGTTTTTTTCCTGTAACATACAGGTCAAGATACCTTGCCTGTCTACCTCGGAAATATGGATATTTTGGCCAAAACAATCAGTAAATTCTGCTCCAACTCCCCGCAAATACAGCAACTTTTCCAGCCCCATATTTTGTCGCCCCCGCGACCGCTCATCCATAGCTTTAGATATACAGTAACCATGCCAACGAAAAGTAACAAGAAGATGACATAAATATTTCAGAGAAATAACAAAAAACTTTTTCAAAAAATCAGTAACTTACTAGAAGCACTCAGTTAAGTTGGCGCTCAGTAGCTATCAGGATATAAAGAGTGGAATGCACTAAATTGGGGCATGCGTTCAGCAAGAGGGCAAGCATGGCTCCTAAAGCATGCAATAAGTGAAGAGCAAAGGGATAGAAATAACATGACAAACGTAAGTCATTTTTATGTCATTACATTCAGACTAATACTAACAAATAAGTCAGGTGACATATTAACCACAGATATCAGTGCAACACTTTGTATCAATTGTGTTTTATAACTTGAATAGCCTATCTCTCCTCTGTCAACATCTCGTCTCGCTACAGCATAGAAACATAATAACAACATTAAATTCATGGAACCTGATATGCCCTAGCATATACGCCAAAGGCTCAAACCCATGGAATGCTAAAGCAAAAACACCCCAATGATGATTGAGAATAAGGATATGAAATGAAGAAGTTATCAGGATTACTATTTGTCGGCTGCATAGCCTTGACGGGTTGTGAAGGAAGTACAGATGGTGATTTAACGCCGACGCCACCGACACCCGATCCCACGCCGCCAGCCTTAGCTGCGGATGTGTGTTATTTAATGAAAACCACGAAAGGCGATATCACACTTGCCATTGACTTAACTAACATGCCAATCACAGGTAAAAACTTTAAGCAGTATGTTGATAAGTCATTCTATAACGGCACCTTATTCCATAGAACCGTTAATAACTTTATGATCCAAGGCGGCGGTTTTACCACTGGGCTCAAAAGCAAACCAGGCGATGCCCCCATCAAGAATGAAGCCGCTGTCGGTATTAGCAACAAACGTGGCACTATCTCCATGGCTCGCACGGATGATCCTAACTCTGCAACATCACAGTTCTTTATCAATGTGTTAGATAATCCACATTTGGATGCGTCTGCGAGTAATTATGGTTATGCCGTGTTTGGCAAAGTGGTCGACGGCATGGATGTGGCGGATCAAATCAGCATAGTACCGACAAAAAACAGCGGTGGTTTTGCTAATACGCCAGTGCAAGAAATCCTGATTAACTCTGTTGCTAAAACAAGCTGCCCTGCTGCTTAAGCATCTAAAAGACGCACAGCTAAACGACATCTAACTAAAAGCAAAAAAGCACTGAAGATTCAGTGCTTTTTCATTTTAAAATCTAATCGATTTTAACGTCTAATCAATTTAAAGCATGAGCTAAACGATTACTCATCCCCTTGGATCTTCCCCACCAAGAGCATAGGCGCCGCATCAATTTTATCGGCGTCCATCATAGTCGCTATACGCTCAACGGCTGAGAGCAATTGACTCTGCTCCCATTCTTCAAGATTCTGATAACGCTTAATAAAATGATCCTGTAGCGGTTTAGGTGAGTCCTGTAACAGCGCTCGGCCCGCATCGCTAAGGTATAAATGCACCTTACGTTTGTCAGTCTCACTGCGCAGACGGATCACTAAACCACGGCCCTCGAGTCGATCGATAATGGTCGTCACAGTTGCAGGGCTCAGCGTAATTTCTTCCGCCACGGTTTTAGCCAATGGCGCATCCAATTGGGCGATTTTCTGCATCACCATCAATTGCGGCCCAGTTAAACCTGAGTGTTTGTTCAGCTGGCGAGAATGAATGTCGATAGCGCGTATCACTCGGCGCAGCGAAATAAGCAGTTGTTCGTACTTTTCCATCGTTCTTTTCATTCTCCCCATTCTAAGCAACGAGTGCACCTTACCAGAAAGCGCGACTGAACTCACCCACGGGAGGCACTTTTATGGTAAAAGTCCCTTAGATTACAACATGAATTGACGCGATACCGACAACACTAGACGCTCGTCACTGGTATCTAAGTTCATGCTAGTATCTTCGGCGGCAAGACTGAAATCAAAGCCACTCCAACTGGTCAGATAGGCGATACGGAAATGATTAAAGGATTTGCCACCATCCCATGACCATTTATCCTCATCAAGTGATGTCGAGCGATCGACACTAAAGCGAATATCATGCCCTTCGGCAACGCTAATCGTATGGCCAAGCAACATAGTGTAATGCTCACCACCCAAACCAAAGTAATCCCATGTATAGGTCAACTTAGCCTCAGAGTGACCCAGTGAACTATCATATCCTAACTTGCTATACAGCTCAGGATAGTTGTACTCATCGGAAAACGACTCGCCGTGGTAAGTGTAATAAGCCAGTCCGACATCGAAACTCAGTTGCTCATTGAGCTGATAAAACTTACCCGCATAGGCATCGAGTTCCAACCAAGTGCTGTCGTTTCCCCCAAAGTCGACGTTCGAGGTAAAGCCACCCACGTACCATCCCGAATCAAAACCGTAATCCAAATT
This sequence comes from Shewanella sp. M16, assembly GCF_018224605.1. Lineage (NCBI taxonomy): Bacteria > Pseudomonadati > Pseudomonadota > Gammaproteobacteria > Alteromonadales > Shewanellaceae > Shewanella > Shewanella sp. M16. The sequence goes on from NZ_JAGTUL010000012.1 coordinate 122,130, forward strand.
GCCTTGCAGCGCTGGGCCGTTGTCCGTTTGGCTGACACCGTTAAAAGTGTAATCCGACGTCGCCGTCACAGTGGCCGATAATCCGGCATTGGCCGCTGTTGACACTAATAACAATCCGCCGGCGACAAGATAAAAACATTTTGATTTCATTATTAATTTTTCCATTAGTTAGCTAGCTCAATTTTAGTAAAGTCGATTTTGTTCTCTTTTGGCGAGCGCTCAATGGCACGAACAGTTTGCAATTGCGTCATCATGATGTAACCAAAACAGCTAAAGATCAGGCCCAGTGCGATTGCACCAACCCATTGAATTTGAAGAAAGTCTAATTGAAACAGTAATGTCAGACTGCAGAGCAAGACTAAGTTAAAACTGACATATTTAAACTTGCCTAACCGCTCAATGGTCAAATTAAGATTGTCGGTATAGAGGCGCACCAGTGAGTCGAGTGAATTGATTACAAAGGTAATTCCCACAATCACCATCGCCAGATTATAGAAGCCCGAGGTATCTAACCCATTGGCACTGTAGTAATAAAGTACAGTGAACCAAATAGCGATGGGGATAGACGGAAACACCATCATGGCCAACAGCACTTGATAGGTTTTCATGCCGCCGACAAAGCGCGAGGTAAATTGACCGATCATAATGCTCCACGCAAACCACCAGAACAGATAAAACTCATGGTAGTCATTGATGGGTAACACAAAATGTTGAATATTGCCGAAGTAGTCACCTAACATGGCAAAGGTCGTAAAGAACTCGCCCACACTCGAGTCAGCCGATAAAAATGCACTGGCCCACATCATGGCAATCAAGCCTAAAAATAACCAAGTGCTCGCCAGACTCAAGATACGCACATAACGTATGCTAGTGCTGGAATACACAGCCGCGGCGATCACCATAAATACGATGAGATAAAAGCTACTGACTATGGTTTCGCCATCGCCTAATTCGGGTAAATACCAAGGCAAATTGCTTAATAACAAATAGGCGGTAAAGGCACAGGTGCCAATAATCACCACATTATTGATGAACTTGACCCAAGGAATATCGAAGAATCTCACCCTAGGCTCAATGACACAAAAATAAAAACAGGTTAAAAAGTAGAAGCTCCAAATCAAGAAGGCCCAGAAGCCAAACTCAATCGCCAGCGGATTACTAAAGCCGTATTCAGGACTCGCCGCCACATTGGCGTAACCCGCAAACTCGGTGAGCGGAAACATGATCAAGCCGACATCAAGTCCTGAGGTAAACAGAATCGCGATAAAGGTAAAAGTACGCACAGGCGTCACGCCGATACAGCGAATATTGCCCCAGCGATAAATCACAAACGCAATCGCGGCAAAAGTGAACAGTATCCCTGCGGATAATAACCAAGTCATAATGAGCACTCAGTCCCAGTCGATACTGGGTATAAGTCGGCATCTGGATATAAACCCATAAAATGTAACTCCATGTTTTTATTTAATAATAAAAACTGAACCATTTTTAAAGGCAACGTTCTGCCCTCAAGCCTTAAATATCGCTACTTAAAAACACTCCGCGATAGTTAAACCCTGATAGATGATCAGTCGTGAAAGCGGTCATTTGCACACTCACTGCGGGCTGACCGACCCTTTAGATAAAATGAATCATGACCCTTTTGAGTAATCAATTAATGAGTCACTTCAAAATTGAAGCCGCCAGTCCGTCGATACGACGGACTGAACAGGCGTGTTGTTAACTTATGGCTTTAACTTGTTGCAGTGCTTCTTTGTGTGGTTTGCCAAGCATCGGCAACCACAACGGCGGAATCTGCTGGCGCTAACATCTCAGCCTCTAAAATCAGATCCGCGGCGCGCTCAGCCAACATTATGGTCGGCGCATTCAAATTGCCGTTCGGGATAGTCGGGAAAATAGAAGAATCCACCACTCGTAAATTCTGCAATCCATGCACTCGGGTTTCGGGATCCACCACTGCCATCGCATCCGTGCCCATCTTGCACGAACAAGAAGGATGATATGCACTCTCAACCGATTGACGCACAAAGGCATCGATTTGCGCATCGGTTTGCACTTGTATGCCGGGTTGAATTTCCTCACCGCGATACTCATCGAATGGTACTTGATTGATGATCTCACGGGTTAAGCGCACGCAGGCCCTAAAGCCTTCAATATCATCGGGATGCTGTAGGTAATTGAACTGAATTTTGGGCGGCGCTTTAGGATCTGCCGACACTAAAGTCACGGCACCACGACTCTTAGGCTTGTTATGGCCCACATGTACCTGAAACCCATGACCCGCAAAGGCTTCTTTGCCATCGTAACGCATAGCCGCAGGTAAAAAGTGGTACTGTAAATCTGGCCATTCCAGACCCGCTTTTGAGCGAATAAAGCCACAGGATTCAAAGTGATTCGTGGCCCCTAAACCGGATCTATCTAAAATCCACCGGGCACCGATTAAGAACTTGCTAAAAGGATCTAACTTGCCATTGAGTGAAATCGGTTTAAGGCATTTGAATTGGAAATAAAACTCTAAATGATCCTGTAAATTCTGACCAACACCGGGCAACTCATGTTGTAACTCGACACCTGCATCGGCTAATACTTGGGGATCACCAATGCCTGATAATTGCAACAAATGCGGCGAACCTATTGAACCCGCAGCTAAAATCACATCTTTGTTACAACGAATATCTTCAACTTTACCTTTGTGTTCAATGCGAACGCCAACGGCTGTTTGGCCTTCCAATAACACTTTATGCACTAAAGCGTGGGTCACAACAGTGAGGTTACGTCTGGCCATCGCTGGGCGTAAATAGGCGTTGGCGGTTGACCAGCGTACGCCTTTTTTGACCGTCATATGCATAGGGCCAAAACCTTCTTGCTGCGCCGCATTATAATCGGCGGTCGATAAATACCCCGCCGCAATGCCCGCATCCACAAAGGCTTGATATAGCGGATTCTGCATCTGATTGCCGTTATTCACCCCTAACGGCCCTGACTCACCGCGATACTCATCACCACCAAAGGCCCAGGTTTCCGCCTTCTTAAAGTACGGTAAGCAGTGGCTATAATCCCAATCGGTCGCCCCTTGCGCCTGCCACTCATCAAAGTCTCGTGCATGACCACGGACATACACCATGCCGTTGATTGACGATGAACCGCCAAGCACTTTGCCCCGAGGACAATGCATCTTGCGATTATCTAAATACGGCTCAGGCTCAGTTTCAAACTGCCAAGCATATTTAGGGCTGTTCATCGGAATTGATAACGCCGTAGGCATTTGAATAAAGATGCTCTTATCGCTGCCTCCGGTTTCTAATAACAGCACTTCGTTTTTAGGATCCTTTGACAAGCGATTGGCGAGCACACAACCCGCTGATCCTGCACCAACTATGATGTAGTTATAATATTTTTGCTCTAATGACTGAGTCAAAATGCCTCCTTAAAATGGGCTTTCTAAGGGCTGTAGACCCACATAAACGGCTTTAACTTGGGTGTAATGCTTGAGTGTCTCGCTACCGTTTTCACGGCCAATGCCCGACAACTTATAACCTCCCACGGGCATTTCGACTGGCGAGGCGCCATAGGCATTGATCCAGCAAATACCCGCCTGTAACTGATGAATGACCCTATGAGCACGGCTGATATCTTGGGTAAACACCCCAGCGGCCAAGCCCATAGCGGTATTGTTTGCCCGAGCAATCACTTCCGCTTCCTCTTTAAAGGTGAGTACCGACATCACAGGGCCAAAGATTTCCTCTTTACAGATCCGCATCTCGTCGGTGCAATGGGTGAAAATCGTCGGGGCAACAAAGTAACCATTGGGAGCATTATCAGGCGTTAATGCTGTGCCACCGGTGAGCAGAGTTGCGCCGTCATCGATACCTTGCTGAATATAATCGAGTACTTTTTGCTGATGATCTTTGGAGATCAAGGCGCCAAAGTTAGTCTCTGGCGCCATAGGATCGCCCACCACAATATTGGTTTGAGTACGCATAAGCAGTTTTTCGATAAAGCGTGGATAAACTGACTCATGGACAAACACCCGCGTCCCATTAGTACAGACTTCACCTTGGGTATAGAAGTTACCGAGCATGGCACCTGAAACGGCATTATCGATATCGGCATCATCAAATACGATAAGCGGTGATTTACCACCGAGTTCCATAGTGACGTCTTTTAATGAACTTGCTGCCGCGGCCATGACTTTTTTACCGGTACCGACTTCGCCCGTGAAGGACACTTTGGCAATATCCGGATGTCCCGTTAACCAAGCGCCGACCTTGCCGTCACCCATCACGACGTTAAATACGCCATCGGGCAAACCCGCCTCACTAAAGAGTTGCGCTAATTTCAGTGCGCCAAGCGGCGTTTCTTCCGAAGGTTTAAAAATCATAACATTGCCGCTGGCTAATGCAGGAGCGGCCTTCCAACAGGCGATTTGCAATGGATAATTCCACGCGCCAATGCCAGCACAAATGCCTAAGGGCTCGCGGCGGGTGTAATAAAAATCCCCACCGACTTGCTGCTGCGCGCCTTCAAGCCCTGGGGCAATATGGGCAAAAAATTCGATAGCATCTGCGCCTGTGACCACATCAACCACTGAGGCTTCTTGCCAAGGTTTACCTGTGTCGCACACTTCGATTGCCGCGAGTTCATCATTACGAGCCCGCAATAATGCGACCGCCTTTAACAGAATACGACTGCGTTCGGTGGCACTCATGGCAGACCAAATCACAAAGCCTTTTTTGGCGCTCTCGATGGCCGCTTGCTGAATTTTTTCATCGGCCACTTGCACTCGGTACGCCAATTGCCCAGTGGCAGGATTGACGACGTCGAAGGTTTCGCCGCTATCGTTAGCGAGCAGCTGACCCGCAATAAAGTTGTACTGTACTTCTACTGACATGTTTTGACTCCATGCTGCTTTATAACATTGTGGATAAAGGTTTTGCATAATTTTTCGGCCTGAACAAAATCCTGCTCAGGGGTTTCACTTAAGGCGCTGCGTAACCAAAATCCATCGATCATCGCCGCCGTTTGCTTAGCAGCCATCAGGGCAAACTCTTTGGGCAACACGTGCCGAAAGGAAAAATGTAAGTTGCTGTATAAGCGGCGACTATTGATATTCTGCAAACGGGCTAACTGGGGATCGTGGACGGCCTGTGCCCAAAAACTCAGCCAAGTGTGAGTGACATTTCGTGAGCGCTGTAACTCGGTAAAATTCGCTTCAACTATCATCATTAAGCGCTCTGTTGGCGCCAACACTTGTCCTTGGATTCGATTGAGCAACGCTTGCTTTAACTGCTCGAGCAAGTGGCGCAGCGTCGCTTGGATCAAGCCCTGCTTACCACTGAAATAATGACTGATGATCCCCGACGACATCCCCGCCAACTGACTAATGCTGTTGATGGTCGTGTGCTGCAATCCATGCAAGGCAACCGATGCTAATGTCGCATCGATAAGCTGCTGTCTGCGTATCAATTTCATTGCGGCTTTAGGCATAAATACTCAAGGAATAACCACTCTCTCAATACTCTGAACGACGTTAATTGAACGTTCAATTAACAATCATGATAATGATTAGTGATGTAACTATCAACCTAAAATACCACAGTGACAAAGCTCACAAGTTAGTTATGTAAAAAAGAATTAACCTGTAAAAACAAGATAAAACTATAGATTCCTTTGACTTACGGCCCTACCACAACCACAGCAGTACGCATAAATCAATATTAGATATCAAACTAATTAATTGGAGTTAATGCTACAAATGAGAGTATTCATGAGGTTTAACCTCTGTTAGATTTAACAATTGAGCCGTCAAATGCTGGATAAAAAGTGGGATAAAAAGTAAACGAAAAATGCACAGAAATGATGCATCACCAGGGGCGCTAACAACGCTAAAAAACCATATCGTACGCCAACACTAATACCCGTCATAAAAGTCCGAAATTTAGTTACCCAGTTCCAACTTTAGTGGGAAATTACCCTCAGATAAGCGCCGAACTCGATCAAGCTCACACTTTCACTACCTCCAAATTGGTAGCTTGATCACCAGAAAAGAACACAACTTAATCTTTACAAGCAAATAGGTGGATTTTATGGCTGCTAAATTTTTTATTCCTTCTGTCAACGTATTAGGCCAAGGCGCAGTGGATGATGCTATCGGTGACATCAAAACCTTAGGCTTTAAACACGCACTCATAGTGACAGATAAACCCTTAGTCAAGATTGGCTTAGTGGGTGAAGTGGCCGAAAAACTCGGTCAAAATGGTATTACCTCCACCATCTATGATGGTGTACAACCTAACCCAACCGTGACGAACGTCGAAGCGGGTTTAGCCCTGTTAAAAGCCAACAAGTGTGACTTTGTGATTTCACTCGGCGGCGGCTCACCCCATGATTGTGCCAAGGGTATCGCCCTTGTTGCCACCAACGGTGGCAGCATCAAAGATTATGAAGGGTTAGATCAATCCGCGAAACCACAGTTGCCGTTAGTGGCCATTAATACGACGGCAGGTACTGCCAGTGAAATGACGCGCTTCTGTATCATTACCGACGAAGCCCGCCACATTAAAATGGCGATTGTCGATAAACACACCACGCCTTTGCTGTCGGTCAACGACCCTGAGTTAATGCTGAAAAAGCCTGCGAGCCTAACTGCCGCAACAGGTATGGATGCACTGACTCACGCGGTTGAAGCCTATGTGTCTATTGCAGCGAACCCGATCACCGACGCCTGTGCGATCAAGGCTATGGAATTGATTCAAGCTAACTTAGTCAACGCAGTTGAAAACGGTCAAGACATCAACGCCCGTGAACAAATGGCCTACGCCCAGTTCTTAGCAGGTATGGCGTTTAACAATGCCAGCTTAGGTTATGTGCATGCGATGGCGCACCAATTAGGCGGTTTCTACGATCTGCCCCACGGCGTGTGTAACGCTCTGCTGCTGCCACATGTGCAGGAATACAACGCCCAGGTCGTCCCTGCTCGCTTAAAAGACATTGCCAAGGCTATGGGTGTCGATGTGTCTGCGATGACAGATGAGCAAGGTGCTAGTGCGGCGATAGCGGCAATCAAAAAACTGTCTGTTGCGGTTAAGATCCCAGAAAACCTGACCTTGTTAGGCGTGAAAGCGGAAGATATTCCAACACTTGCGGATAACGCGTTAAAAGATGCCTGTGGATTCACCAATCCAAAACAAGCGACCCATGCGGAGATCTGTCAGATCTTCACTAATGCGCTGTAATTGTGCGCTGTAATCGCCATACCTTACCAATCGCAAGTTAGCACACAACAATCGTGCGCTAACTTGCTGGATAACGACTTATTGTCCTGCTAGTGCGTAAACACGACTTCATCCTCCAATGAATTCGTTTTAGGCTCCAATAGTGCACAGATTATTGCTGCACTATTGGGGCCTTTTTTACACCTGTATCAACAAGATGGTGAGGTAAGTTACTATCTTAAAAATTGAGTAACAAAAACCAACATAAAACTCAGTGTCTATGCACCTTTGCACTGACAAAACACTCACAAATCTGCATATTCAAGAAGAAAGGATCTGAACCTCAAATATTCATAGCAAAATGATATAAAAAACGTGATCTCTGTGGGTTACAGACTGTTACAGATCCGATAAGATGGCCCCAGTTCGCTTTTTCCCTGCAAAAGATGAAGCCAGCTGAGAGGCCCGTTCTAACGAATGGGCCTCTGTCCATTCTACCTTCTGCGTTTCCTCTGCGACAACTTATGCTGCCACTTACTCATATAGCTCCCATCAAAGTTTAATTAACCTATTTACTCCGCTGTTCGCTCTTTTTATCAATAAGACTTACTGACGACCAAGTTGTTGCTTTATTAATCAGTAATTCAGCAAAAGCGAAACTTCACCCAAAACTGAGATCTAGCACAAAGTTATTGGCATAAAACTCATGCTAAATAGAGACATGACAGATTAAGTAAATGGTTAATTTTCATGCAGTAACTATCCTTCTCCGTCAAAAAACATCAAGGCTATATAGACTTAATTAATGATTGACCGAATTCAAAAACGATGCCTATGATGGCAACAATATCCTCGAACAGGTAGGTACGCTATGACTGCAATCACCCATGTATATAACTACACAGTTAGATGTCCACATTACAAAGATCCTGAACATCCCGTTACTTGGTTAAATCATATTGAAATGAACCAGTCCTGTGAGATCGCGTTAAATCGCATCACTAAATGGCACGAGCTTTCTGGGGAAAAAACCTTCGAAACGAATAAGTTTGTGGTTCGTAAAGCCGAAAATGAAGATGCTTACTTCTCAATGCAGAGTGACAGACTCAAAAATGACGGCCATGCCTTAGTCACCTTTAAAATCTTTTTAGACGATTGCTGTGACGATGCGGCGCCAGAAGAAATTATGCAGCACCTGATTGAAGACTATCAACAACGCTTAGCCAAACTCGAATAATCTTTGCAGTATTATTTAGCGACCTTAGACGCCAGTGCGCAAAACGCCACTGGCGTTTTTATTTGTCGAGTTCGATAACTCAACCCACGACGTCATTTAATGCTCTTAGTTTCACTCACTCGGTTGACACTCGCCCAGAAGCATTGCAACAGCGACTCGGCAGATAATATCGCCATAGCGTGATTCAGCTCAAGATCTGTTATATTGTCCCGAATGTCATTTAGCACAGTAAAAATGGCAAGGCCCAGTAAATTGAGTTACGAACTTAAATTGAGGATTGGCATCACAATGAATAAAGCGACGCTCATTATTATTCCTTTATTACTCGCTACATCCGCCTGTGCGGATTTAAAGGACGCAGGCCGTGCCATCGGCACAACGACTAAAGAAGTCACCACTGAGATAGGCCACGCGACTCGAGACACGACAAAAGCCATAGGTCATGCTTCACGGGATGCGGTCAAATCGGTAAAAGAAGATTTAACCAAAGACTAATGACAGTGACGCCTAGGCGTCACTGCTCATTTTAAGCATCTTATACATTTAAGCATCACGCATTTTAAGCGCCACGCACCTTAAGCCGCATTCGCCCGAATACCATGGGGCACAGGCAATCCTTGGGCATTCACATGCACAAACACCATCTTATCTATACTCACCACTGGCGCCTGCGTCATCTTATTACGTACTTGACAGCTCACGGTAATAGAACTGTGGCCAAGACTCACCAGCTCCAGACCAAACTCAATCACATCCCCTTGATGCGCTGGCGTCATAAAGTTGATTTCAGAAATCAGCTTAGTCACATGGCTCGTGCTCTTCATCTGGCAGGCAGCAAAGATAGCGGCCTCCTCATCTATCCAACTGAGTAACTGACCGCCAAACAGGGTATTTGCTGGATTTAAATGTTCAGGTTTAACTAAACGGCGACTGTAATATTTCATGGCGGTGACCTCAATGTGAATGCCAATAATCAGCTTTAATACGCTATAACTTCCCACTGTATTCAGAGCATTTTCCAGGCCACTATTAATAGCCATTAAATAACAATGAGATAGCAATAAGCTGCTGTAAAATAATCTGATTATTGCACCAAGTCGCATCAAAGTTGCACCATATTAATCAGCACAATAGTGAACCAATAAGCAAAAAAATAGCGACTCATAGAGTCGCCAAGCTAAGGCAAGCAAAAACTTACTGGGTAGGAAGTTAAGTCACAAGGTTTGACTTAAAAACCCGCACAGCACATGTAGGCGAACTGCACGGGGACAACAGCTGCAAAGCAGCTAAACACAGGTTTACAGGTAACACTCTTTCACACTCGACTCGAGATTTAAGCTGCAAGCTCAGTAACTCATCACAGTCCGATCTTGCCCTCTATTTCGAGTTTTTAACCACGCCTCACCAGATACATCAGCATAAGGCGTGCTAAGGAGTGATCCACAATCACAATGGATCATCCTAAGCGCTTCTACTGCTTAAAACTGCTCTTCTTCGGTAGACCCTGTCAGTGCAGTCACTGATGAATGGCCACCTTGAATAACCGTAGTCACTTGGTCGAAATAACCTGTGCCCACTTCCTGTTGATGCGCCACGAAAGTGTAACCTTTCTTCGCTGCAGCAAACTCAACTTCTTGAACTTTCTCAACATAATGCTTCATACCTTCGCCACGAGCATAGTCGTAAGCGAGGTCGAACATGTTGTACCACATGTTGTGGATGCCGGCTAAAGTGATGAACTGATACTTGTAGCCCATGTCTGATAATGCTTGTTGGAAGCGCGCGATAGTGGCGTCATCCAGATTTTTCTTCCAGTTGAACGAAGGCGAACAGTTATACGCCAGCAGTTGATCTGGGTATTGGGCATGAATCGCTTCAGCAAAAATACGCGCTTCTTCAAGATCCGGTTTAGCGGTTTCACACCAAATCAAATCCGCATAAGGGGCATAGGCCAGACCGCGAGAAATCGCTTGGTCAAGACCGGCTTTCACACGGTAGAAACCTTCACTGGTGCGCTCGCCAGTCACGAAATCACGATCGTATGGGTCGCAATCTGAAGTTAACAAATCGGCCGCGTTAGCATCGGTACGTGCGATAACCAGCGTATCGACACCGCTCACGTCCGCTGCTAAACGTGCAGCAACCAGCTTTTGTACCGCTTCTTGGGTTGGCACTAATACTTTGCCGCCCATGTGACCACATTTCTTCACTGAAGCTAACTGATCTTCAAAGTGAACACCGGCAGCGCCCGCGTCGATCATCGACTTCATCAGTTCGAAGGCATTTAATACGCCGCCAAAACCCGCTTCTGCGTCAGCAATAATTGGCAGAAAGTAATCAACAAATTTTTCATCTTCTGGATTAACGCCATTGCCCCACTGAATTTGGTCAGCACGACGGAATGAGTTATTGATGCGTGACACCACAGCTGGCACTGAATTGGCTGGGTATAAAGATTGATCTGGGTACATAGTGCCGGCTAAGTTAGCATCGGCTGCCACTTGCCAACCTGAAAGGTAAATCGCTTCGATACCCGCTTTCGCCTGTTGTACCGCTTGACCACCCGTTAACGCACCCAGTGAATTCACATAGCCTTTTTTAGCGCCACCGTTAACCAATTCCCATAACTTAGCAGCACCGCGCTTAGCGATAGTATTCTCAGGCACGATTGAACCGCGAAGCGCAACCACTTCTTCTGCGGTATAAGGACGACGCACGTGTTTCCAACGTGGGTTTTCTGCCCAATCTCTCTTGATTGCATCAATCTGCTCTTGACGTGAAGTCTGAGTCGTTGCCTTAGTCATAATGTCGCTCCTTTCTCTTTGATGTTGTAGCTATCATGAAACTGCCCCCAGTTTCACTCTGCTAAATTGTTTGGTTGGCGGTAGCCCCGCCACAGCTAAATCTGGTTTACCTAAAACGGTTCAAGCAAATGAGTTCATTCTAAGCTGTCAGCATTTCGTAACCGGGTAAGGTTAAGAAATCGACCAGCTCGTCGGAGGTGGTAATGTCTTCAAGCAACACCGCTGCTTGGGTGAATTTGCCATGGGTGAATCTGTCGCTACCCACTTCTTTTTTCACGTTCGACAGCTCTTCAACCAACATGTCTTTAAAGAGTTGTTTGGTCACTAATTTGCCGTTTGACAGCGACTTACCGTGTTGGATCCATTGCCAAATTGAGGCTCTAGAGATCTCAGCCGTAGCCGCATCTTCCATTAAGCCGTAAATAGGTACACAACCGTTGCCGCTGATCCACGCCTCTAAATACTGCAGGGCGATACGAATGTTCAGACGCATCCCTTGTTCAGTGCGCTCACCGTCGCAGGTTTTAAGTAACTCGCTGGCAAGGATCGGCGCGTCTACATCACGGGTAATATGTAATTGATTACAGTGATCTTGGCCTATGTATTCGTTGAAAATCCCCATAGCGGTGTCGGCAAGGCCAGGGTGCGCGACCCAAGTGCCATCGTGACCGTTACGCGCCTCAAGCTCTTTATCCTTACGCACCCGCTGCAATACGGCTTCGTTCTGAGCAGGATCTTTAGCAGGAATAAAGGCTGCCATGCCGCCCATAGCTAAGGCACCGCGTTTGTGGCAGGTCTTAATCAAGAGTCTTGAATAAGCACTTAAGAAAGGCGTATCCATAGTGACGGCTTGGCGATCCGGTAAGACTCGGTCGCTATGACGTTTTAATGTTTTGATATAGCTGAAGATGTAATCCCAACGACCACAGTTCAGTGCGACGATATTGGAACGTAGTTCATAGAGAATTTCGTCCATTTCGAACACGGCAGGCAAAGTCTCAATCAAGCAAGTACATTTAATCGTGCCCGCTTGCAGACAAAATCTTTCCTCAACAAAAGCAAACACTTTTGCCCACCAGCGCGCTTCTATATGACTTTCTAACTTAGGAATATAAAAGTATGGACCACTGCCCTTGGCCAAAAGTTGGCGATAGTTGTGGTAGAAATACAGTGCGAAATCAAACAGTGAGCCAGGAATCGCTTTGCCATTAAACTGTACGTGTTTTTCTTTAAGGTGCAGACCACGAACGCGGCAGATAAGCACTGCCGGATTTGGTCCTAATTTATAGTGCTTACCCGTGTCCGGTGCTGTGTACTCAATATCACCACGCACGGCATCACGTAGATTGATTTGACCTTCGACGACTTTTTCCCAGCTTGGTGCTAAAGAATCTTCAAAGTCGGCCATAAACACTTTGGCGTTGGCGTTGAGTGCGTTAATCACCATTTTACGTTCAACGGGACCTGTGATTTCCACGCGGCGATCAAGCAAGTCATCGGGAATACCGCGAATCTGCCATGCACCATCACGGATAGCTCGGGTTTCAGGCAGAAAGTCAGGTAATGCTCCTTTATCAATACGTGCTTGTTTATCTTTACGTTTAGCGAGTAAGGCAGGTACTTCGTCGGCAAACTCACGACAAAGGGATTCGAGTAAGGCGACAGCCCCTTCGGTAAATATGACTTCTTGGCCTGGAATGTCACGACCCACAATATTAAGCGTGGCGTTTGCTGTAGCTTTACCCAGTGTCGAATTCAATTGCTGTTCACTCAAAGTGTGTTCCGTCATCTTGATGCCCTCCCAAGAGGCTCCACTATCACAGGCTTAACGCTGACATATAAAGCAGTAGCATCCCCAATCACCACTGCTTATAAACTCACCAAAAAACCATCAAATGTTTGTTTCGAACTAAAACTTACCGACAAACGTTTGTATTTGCAACAGTCCAAGATTGACAAAAACATGCATTAACCTAAGTAAAAACCATGCTAAAATTGGTCTGACCAAGCAATAAAACAAACAACAAATAACTGATAAATATGTAATTAAACATTTTAATCACATATGACAATTGCAGTTAAATGAAACTTGTAAGACAACTTTACCAATCAATACGCAAAGTAATTAATTACGTAATTAAATAACTAATAGTAAATCGGTCTCTTATACACCGCACAGTGACAAA
>NZ_JAGTUL010000129.1:0-396 GCF_018224605.1 Shewanella sp. M16
GCGAAGCCGTTGCGCTTGGCCTCCCTGCTGATCAGCTGGGATGAGAGATAGTTGCCGCCGGCCTTGGCACCGGTGGGGATGGTGTTGGGCGCGAGCCGGCTCCAGGAGGTGACGCACACATCCACCCCGTTTTTGAGCCCCTCCTCGCCGAGGTAGGCGCCCCAGGGCAGGGCTGCGACCATGAGATCCGCCTTGGCATCCAGCGGCGGATGCAGCCCCAGCCCCACGTTGCCGACAAAGGCCAGCGGACGCAGATAGCCTCTTTTGAGGCCGTTCTCGCGCACCACGGTGCGGCAGGCGTCATTCACCTCGGCCTCGCTGTAGGGCACGTCCATCCAGTAGATCCTGGCGGAGTCGAACAGGCGGCGGGTGTGCTCCTGCAGACGGAAGATGCAG
>NZ_JAGTUL010000130.1:0-396 GCF_018224605.1 Shewanella sp. M16
GGGCGCACCGGCCTTGACGGCGATGGCGGCCATCGACACGGCAGCCACGCCGCACTGGGCGGCGACGGCAATCGCGCTGTCGATGAAGTTGTTTTCGTTGAATTTGGCGAGTCTGACCATTCAAATAGAATACAGATTCTATTTGAATCCGTCAAGCGGCCCTGCCAGGCAAGAAACGCGTCCAACGCGACTTGCCCCGCTGCCTTACAATGGTATGTACGAACCGCTAAAGGAGAATCCGCTTGCTTACGCCCCCCTTCATCGCCTCCTCCCGCTTCGACGATCCACGCCTGGCGTTGGAACAAGTGCAAGCCATTTACCGCAGCAGCATCGAACACCTGCGCGATGCGCTGCAGCGCTTTGTCGCCGGCGAAGACATGCACGAGCGCGTACGCG
>NZ_JAGTUL010000131.1:0-387 GCF_018224605.1 Shewanella sp. M16
GGCGCTTGGCGATGACCTACTCTCACATGGGGAGACCCCACACTACCATCGGCGCGTTTGCGTTTCACTTCTGAGTTCGGGATGGGATCAGGTGGTTCCACAAGGCTATTGTCACCAAGCAAATTCTTTATTCTAGGATTAAACACTAGATTGTAATGGTGCTGATACCCAGAATCGAACTGGGGACCTCATCCTTACCAAGGATGCGCTCTACCGACTGAGCCATATCAGCAATTCTATACTAATCAATTAAGATTATTTAAATTAGGCGCTTGGCGATGACCTACTCTCACATGGGGAGACCCCACACTACCATCGGCGCGTTTGCGTTTCACTTCTGAGTTCGGGATGGGATCAGGTGGTTCCACAAGGCTATTGTCACCAAGC
>NZ_JAGTUL010000132.1:0-381 GCF_018224605.1 Shewanella sp. M16
CTGCGCTCAGCGTTAAGCTGTCGCCGGTATCGGAGTCAGTTGCAGTCAAGCTGTAGCTGTACGCCGCATCTTGAGTGGCTGCCGTCACCGCCGTCGAACTAATCGTCGGCGCATCGTTGACGTTCGTCACTGTAATGCTAAAGGACTGCTCAGCCGTTAAGCCATCCGTGTCCGTCACTCGTAAGGTGACAGCATGACTGCCCACATCCACATTGCTCGGCGTGCCACTGAGTAAACCCGTCGCCGCGTTGAAGCTCAACCAGCTCGGTTTGGTCACTGCGCTCAGCGTTAAGCTGTCGCCAGTATCGGAGTCGCTGGCCACTAAGTTGTAACTGTAAGCGGCATCTTGGGTCGCAGCCGTCACCGCCGTCGAACTAATCG
>NZ_JAGTUL010000133.1:0-376 GCF_018224605.1 Shewanella sp. M16
CGGTGCGCAGCACGGTACGGGTCTTGTTGACCGGCAACGCGTAGGGTGGCCGGTTGGTGGCGTGGAAGGTGCGACCGGTGACGATGGGCTGGTCCGGGTCCGCTTCCAGAAATGAGACGATAACTTCATGGCCGATGCGCGGAATCGCCATCATGCCGTATTGGCCGCCGGCCCAGCCTTGGGATACACGCACCCAGCAGGAGCTCTGGTCGTTGGAGCTGCCGTATCTGTCCCACGGGAACTGTAGTTTGACCCGGCCATGTTCATCGCAGTAAATCTCCTCCCCTTCGGGGCCGACCACCACGGCGATTTGCGGGCCGTCCACCATCGGCTTGTAAGGCGCCTGTGGGCTGCCGATGCGCGCCCGCCAGCTGGT
>NZ_JAGTUL010000134.1:0-371 GCF_018224605.1 Shewanella sp. M16
GTGGGCTCGTATATGTGTATAAGCGACAGTGCCGGAGCCGTTGTGACCGAACATGGGTTTCGGCATGAAGGTGACAGTCTTGTTGTTGGTGTGGGCCACGTTGTGGATCACGGCCTTCAGCACCCGCACTTCATCCGCTTTCAGGGTGAGGGTGTTGAAACGGGTCGCGATCTCGTTCTGACCGGCGGTCGCCACTTCGTGGTGGTGAGCTTCAACGACCTGGCCCATCTCTTCCAGCACCAGACACATGGCGGCGCGGATGTCCTGGGAGGAGTCGACCGGTGCAACCGGGAAGTAACCGCCTTTCACGAACGGACGGTGGCCCTTGGTGCCGTGCTCATACTCGGTACCCGAGTTCCAGGCGGCTTCTT
>NZ_JAGTUL010000135.1:0-369 GCF_018224605.1 Shewanella sp. M16
GTCGTGTTGAGCGTGGTATTGTTAAAGTGGGTGACGAAGTTGAAATCGTTGGTGTTCGCACAACGACTAAAACAACGTGTACTGGTGTAGAAATGTTCCGTAAACTGCTTGACGAAGGTCGTGCAGGTGAGAACTGTGGTGTGTTATTACGTGGTACTAAGCGTGATGACGTAGAACGTGGTCAAGTATTGGCTAAACCAGGTTCAATCAACCCACACACCACTTTTGAATCAGAAGTTTATGTTCTGTCAAAAGAAGAAGGCGGACGTCACACTCCATTCTTCAAAGGCTACCGTCCACAGTTCTACTTCCGTACAACTGACGTAACCGGTACTATCGAACTGCCAGAAGGCGTAGAGATGGTAATGC
>NZ_JAGTUL010000136.1:0-354 GCF_018224605.1 Shewanella sp. M16
CGCACTATCGAGCCATCAATAAAGACCCATTCTATATCAGCAAGGTTGGCTAAGGCCTTGAATAAATGTGCTAGAACGCCTTTCTTAGACCATAAATGAAACCGTCTAAAGACCGTGCTCCAATGACCGAACTCTTTAGGTAAATCTCGCCAAGGGATACCTGTTCTAAGGCGGTAAAGAATACCTTCGAATGTTTGTCTATGTTCAGGTTTGTCATAAACACGGCCTGTGCTTTTCATTAAATGAAATAGCTTTTCCCAGCGTGCATCGGTTAGCATAAGTCTTGGCATGGCTTGAGGTTATGGTTACTTTTGGCGAAGCAAATTATAACGTCTTGCCATGCTGTCTAAAAAT
>NZ_JAGTUL010000137.1:0-337 GCF_018224605.1 Shewanella sp. M16
GCGCAGCAGGTCGTTGGACTGATTGAGCAGCATCGCTGGGCACGCGACCGCGAGGCCTATGGCCAGAAAAAACAACGTGCCAAACGTGATTATGAACAGAAAGAAAGTTACAAATGGCAACGGGCTTCAGCAGCGATGGCGACTCGCTTGGGACCACAGATGCAGAAGGTGATTTCGGTTTGTGACCGTGAAGCCGATATCATCGAATACCTGCGCTTTAAAACCGATACACAACAACGGTTTATTGTACGCTCGATGCAAAGCCGCTGTATTGAAGAAGACCAGCACAAACTCTATGCGTTTAGTGAGACGCTGCAAAGTGCCGGTGAGCGGATGA
>NZ_JAGTUL010000138.1:0-336 GCF_018224605.1 Shewanella sp. M16
AACGACCAGCTTAGCCACACTTGCCGCGCAGTGAGTAGGACTGTGCTTGGCGGTTTGGTGGTTGCGTTAGGGATTGGCAAGCAGGAACGTAGAGCCACGGCAAGCTTGCTTGCCATCAGTGGATCACGTTATCGCGGGGAGCGAAGCGAAAAGCCCGACCGAAGGGAACGCCCAAGTTCATCAGTTGTCTTTAGATGACATAGCGCGACAGCAGCCAATAGACACTCAGAGTAAATAGATTAACCGCCGAGGCACGTTTCAAAGCACACCAAGGGGTATTGTCAGATAAACGGAAAAGGGCGGCGCAGCCGCCGCTTGTTTCGCGTTTTGCGGGGA
>NZ_JAGTUL010000013.1:0-130178 GCF_018224605.1 Shewanella sp. M16
GTCATATCTCATTTTATATGACTTCTTATAACTACCGCATAATTCAGTTAACAGCGGCGATTAAACCTTCATTAAAAATCGACCATAAACAGTGATAATAATGCACTTTATCGCAAATAAGTCCTTAAAGTGATGTAAGCAGCATTTTTGAAAGAAATCCAAGTTCTACTGTACGCACAATTAAGCACACAATTAAGCGCATAAGTTAAGCACATAAGTTTATGTGCAGGTTTCAGCAATTAATTTCAAACACAAGTTTAGAAGAGACAACTTAGCACACATGAGTTCAGAGGGAGGGTTGTGAACCTAACTCAAGCAGCAAAAGATGCTGAGAATGAATCAAACTAGAGCAAATAAAGTACACTCAGCCAGCCCATTTACTCGAAGCGAATCAAGGGAAAACAAGGTAAAAAACCTTAATCAAGAAAGGTGAAAATTATTTATATCTAAAACAGAATAGCAGTGATAAATTGCTGATGTTGGCACAGTGGTATTAAGAGAATGCTTCTTAATCTGTGGTTGGCAATACATAACTAAAGGAAATAAAATGAATAAGTTATCAGCTGTTTTTACTCTATTGGCATTAGTAAGTTTCACTTCCTTTGCTGACGACTCCTCTTTACCGCCTGCACCAGCAGCCGATCTCGCTCAGCTGAAAGAAGTGTGCCAGCAGATGGCCTCTGAAGATCAAGTCGAAAATGCTGAGCTAAAACAATATGTGCTTGATTGTGTAAACGATCAATTGACAGAAATGGGCTACAAGTCAGTTACTGAGGTCAATTAATCTTCATTCTAATCTCTGTGTTATTACCGCAAAGTAGGTTATTCGGCTTCAGTCTGTGCCATTCACACTTGCGAATGGCATTATTATTTCCAAGCAACACAGCTTTTACATCATAATTAACATCATTTCAGTTACACTCGAAACTTATAAAACACAAAATTTAACATCCACAATTAACCGTACGAAAGCTGCCAAGATAAGCTTTTAGTATGACTATCAACATATTGTGCAATTCATAAATTTATTATTTAATTGATAGCTGTATCATTTTGCATCTCCGTGAATGAAACCACTGTTGAATTGAGCATAAAATGCTAATCTGTTTTCCTGTATTGTTAACCTCAGCCCTTAATCGTTAAATCATGTATCGTATTCTTTTTGTCCTCATTACAAGTTTAAGTATTTTGCCTGCAATCGGAATGGCGAAAGAAACCTGCGCACCAGAAAATCAATGTATTGAGATGAACAACTGGGATCTAGGCATCGCCATAGGCTGGGGACAAAAAAGCAATCCACTCAGGGATTTTGACGATATTCCATTGTTCTTTATTCCAACTGTGGCCTATTACGGCGAACACTGGTTCTTCGACAATGGTAATTTAGGTTATACCTTAGCCGAGCAAGAAAGCTTTACAATTAACTTAGTAACAAGTTATAGCTTAGATAGGGCCTACTTCTATCAATGGGACCCATCGAATATCTTTTTGAATCGTGGCACTCAAGTTGAAGCCAAAGCCATAAATAGTATGGCTTTGTCGACTGAGCCAGAGCCTGAGTTTAATTCCTTAGAGACTCGGAACTTCACCTTACTTGGCGGTGCCGAAGCATTCATCTATACGCGGCTCGGTATTATTAGATTGGCGTACACCCATGATATGTTTAATGTTCATCAAGGTTCAGAAGCACAAATAAAATGGACCTATGGCTGGGATTACGATCGTTTCATTTTTGAGTTTGCGTTGGTATTTGATTGGAAAAGCCAAGCCGTAGTGGATTATTATTACAGCGTTAGACCCAGTGAAAACGCCTATTGGAGCGAAAGATATCAAGCAAAATCAGGTTGGGATAAAGGTGCGGAAATGACGGCCCGTTACATATTAACTGACAATTGGGATCTACTGTTGGCAGTTCGTTACACTCTAATTGCCGATGAGATTGCCGCCAGTCCCTTGTTAGACCAAGACTATAGCAGCACCTACTTTATCGGCGCAGCCTATAGGTTCTAACGTTAGTGACACTGCCTCAGTTAAGCTTGCTTTGCTTTATAGGTCTAAGCCTCGGCTTGATGGGCCAAAGTTCAGCACAAGCCAAAACTCGCGACTCGGCACTCAAACTCACACCCGAAATTTGCATCACAAGTTCAGAAACTGAGGCCTGTGACGTCTATATAGAACTACAGTGGGAACTCGCTAAAGATGAGCTGATCTGTATCTTGTCCGACAACGCCGCCTATCCCAAATGGTGCAGTGATTCAGTTTCAACCCATACATTAAGCATGAAAATCCACACTATGACGGATATTCAATTTGTCATGGTGAGTAAAGACAGTAACCAAACTTTGGCTGGTGCCAAACTTAAAATCACTTCTGCATCACAACCTCAGGTTCGCAGACGTTACCGCAACCCTTGGAGTTTATTTTAATGACAAGCCCACAATCGAACCACAGAGTATTATTGGTTGAAGACGACGTTCGCCTAGCAAACTTGATTGTAGATTACCTAAAATCCCATGGTATGCATGTTGAAGTTGAACGCCGTGGCGATACAGTGCTAACACGATTAATCAATTACAAGCCAGATATCATACTGTTAGACATTATGCTACCGGGCATGGATGGCCTCACTCTGTGTGAGAAACTGCCCGATTATTTTGCAGGTCCAATCCTATTGATGAGCGCACTTGGCTCAAGTGAAGATCAAATCAAAGGACTAGAACTCGGTGCCGATGACTATGTAGTCAAGCCTGTCGATCCTGCTCTGTTAGTTGCGCGGATCAACAACTTACTTCGCCGTCAGAATCAGCCACCACAGGCAGAATCACACTGTCTAACCTTCGGTAAATTGAGTATCGACCCGCATACCCATGCGATTCGTCTTAATGAAACTGAAATTGATCTCACCAGCCATGAATTCGAATTGCTGTGGTTACTGGCCTCGCAAGCGGGCCAAGTGCTCAGCCGTCAGTATATTTATCAGTTGTTACTCAATATTGATTTCGATGGTAAAGATCGAAAAATTGACGTGCGGATCTCTAGATTACGTAAAAAACTCAACGATAATATTGAGACACCTTTCAGAATTAAAACCGTTTGGGGACAAGGTTATCTCTTTGCTCCTGAAGCTTGGAATAACTAAGCACAAATACAGTGAAACGTCTCTTTATTAGTTTATATCTGCTACTCAGTCTCAGCGTGCTAGGGATTGGCTGGACACTCGACAGCCTGTGGCAGAAGAATGTTGATGACAATAATGCCCTCGATGCGCCGTTAGTGGCATTGGCGCAATTATTAGCGGAATTACCTCCCGATGCCCGCCAACGGTATCTGGAGGCGATCCCAGCGAACCCTGTGATGCCACTGCAATTACTCAATGCAGATCAAGTCGCGCTGGCAGATAATCAAGCGTTAAGCACAAGCAAGGTGTTCACCACCACGGCCAATGATGATAGCTTGCTGCAATTTATTCGAGTAGACGATCAAGTCTTAATGGCGGGGCCGCTGGACATAGATCCCAGAGCCAACCTTCGCAGCCTGTTCACCCTGTTCTTTTATTTATCACTCGCCCTTGTTGCGCTAATTTGGGTCGGCCCGCTTTCACGGGATTTGAGCATACTGCGTAAGGCCACCAAAGAATTTGGCGAAGCCAAATGGGACACGCGGATTACCCTGTCAAATCGCTCCCAAGTTAAGCCCTTAGCCAATACGTTTAACGAAATGGCGCGACATATCAGCGCCTTGATTGAGAACCAGAAACACCTCTCTAATGCGGTATCCCATGAGATCCGCACGCCACTGGCGAGGCTCAAATTTGCTCTTGCACTTATGCCTATGTATTGTCAGCAAGATTCGGACGAACAGAAGCGACAAGACTTTCTCGATGAAATGCAGCTCGACATCAAAGAAATGGAAGACTTACTTCAAGAACTGCTGACCTACGCCAGCTTAGAGTCACAGCGAGAAGGTATCCAGTTGGATGAGTACGATTTAATTAATCTCATCAATCAAAGTATTAAGCGCCTAGAAACCTTAAGTCCAACGCCTATAACGCTCAAGGCCGAAGTCGAAAAACTGCCCTTATTCGGAGAACCCGCATTAATCGAACGGGCACTACAGAATTTACTGACCAATGCACAACGCTTTGCCCGCACTGAAATCATCATTGAAGTTAAGCAGACCCAGCACAGGGTCAATTTAAGTGTGAGTAACGACGGCGAACCTATCCCTGCGGTGGATTTACCGAAAGTGTTCGAGCCATTTTATCGAAGCCAATCGGTACAGAATGGCAATAAAGGACATGGTTTAGGCCTTGCGATCATCAAACGGATTATGCAACGACATCAAGGGAATGTAAGTGTTACCAGTGATGCACAACATACTCGATTTAGTTTAATCTGGCCGAAGAAGCGCAAGCTGTAATAGGGATTGGGATTAAACGACTGCGCATCTGTAATTCATCAACGCGCTAATTCTACAAGCGAGTGAAACAAGCCTATTTAACTGACTTATTTAACATGCTTATTTAACAGGCTTATTTAAAATATCAGTCTAGCTCGAAGCCACCAAAATCGAGATCGGCTTCGGGCTCAGGCTCAAAATTCAACTGCGGATTTAACGCCGCCCTTTCTTGCTCTATTTGCGTTTGCCTTGCTTTCATCACCGCCAACTGGCGACGGCGTTTACGTTGAGTGCACAGGCGAATGACATCATACTTTTGCGCATCTGAAAACGTTAACCAATTGAATCTTTCGTCACGGCTTCGCAGGCAACCATTACAGTAACCGCGCGCATCGGTAACACACACACCGATACAAGGACTCGGGATATCAAAAAAGGCTAACTGTTCCATAACCCGCCGCTATTCCTATCTAAAAATGAACCATACTCAAAACGACCCGCGCTAAAAAAGATACCGTTGGATTGCATTCAAAGCGATTCAAATACAACACACTTATCTAAAGTACTTGCAGAAACAACCTTAATCAAGGCACATTGAACAGAGTTTGTACAACTTGGAGCACTATCATGGGATACCGTCACTTTGCCAGTCTGCTCGTCGCTGTTGCCTTATTAAGCGC
This sequence comes from Shewanella sp. M16, assembly GCF_018224605.1. NCBI lineage: Bacteria > Pseudomonadati > Pseudomonadota > Gammaproteobacteria > Alteromonadales > Shewanellaceae > Shewanella > Shewanella sp. M16. The sequence continues at coordinate 5,079 of NZ_JAGTUL010000013.1, forward strand.
TTGCAGCAGTAAACCGAAAAACGATTATGATCTCAATTACGACTTCACCGCACTACGCAGCTTTACCCAGTTAACACCACAGCCGACGGATGACCCGTTAAGCGCCCAGCGTATTCAAGTAGAAATTAACAACCAATTGACTCAAAAAGGGTTTGTAGAAAATACAGCGTCACCCGACTTTAACGTCGCCTACGCCTTACTCACCCAAGATAAGCCCAAAGATTCAGGGCTATCCATTGGATTAGGCACAGGCACATTCGGAAGTTCGGGCGGGATTGGAATAGGCACCAGTGTTGGCGTGCCGCTGGGGAGTGATACCGCTAAAATTCAAACCATTCAGATAGATATTGTCGATCCTAAGACCAAAGCTCTTATTTGGCGTGGCAGCGACAGCTATGATTTCGATGCAGGCGGTAACGAGAAAGCCCAAGATACCGCCAAAGCCGTCAACCGAATTTTGGCGCAATTCCCACCGAAAAAATGATCACGTTTTAAAGGATAAAAATGGGCGTGTCTCGCCCATTTTCACCCATCAAACATTCATATCGCTCAATATGCTTAAAGTAAAAATCTAGGACTCAGGAAAAAAGCCCTGACGAAAGGTAACGATCGCCCCTATCACAGACAATCGCCACGACCACAGAACCCGGATATTGTTTAGCAATCTCCAGCGCAGCAAACACGGCACCGCCCGAACTGACTCCAGCACAAATCCCTTCCTCTCGCGCTAAGGTTCTCGCCATGGCTTTTGCATCTTTCTCTTCAATATCCATAACTAAATCAACCCAAGAAGCATCAAAAATCCCAGGCAAATATGCCTGCGGCCAACGCCGAATCCCAGGAATAGCACTGCCATCGGCAGGCTGAAGGCCGACGATAGTAATGTCGGGATTACAACTTTTAAGGTATTTAGACACACCCATTATGGTACCTGTCGTCCCCATACTTGACACAAAGTGGGTAATTTTGCCTAGACTCTGTTGCCAGATCTCAGGGCCTGTCGTGAGGAAATGGGCATTAGCGTTATCTTGGTTATTAAATTGATCCAGCACCTTACCTTTGCCTTCGCTTTGTAACTGCAGCGCCAAATCCCGCGCAGTCTCCATGTTATCCACTAGCATGAGCTCTGCGCCATAGGCTTGCATCGCATCCTTACGCTCCTGAGTCGAATTATTCGGCATAATCAGGATCATCTTGTATCCTTTGATTGCCGCCGCCATCGCCAGCGCAATCCCAGTATTGCCACTCGTTGCCTCAATAAGCGTATCACCAGGGCTTATTTCTTGGCGAAGTTCGGCCTGAATAATCATATTGAGTGCAGGACGATCTTTTACTGAACCCGCGGGGTTATTGCCTTCCAATTTTAACAGTACAGTGGAAGTACCACAGTTAAGCCGCTGCAAGCGAACCAGCGGAGTTTGCCCGATGTAGGCTTCAATTGTCGGAAAGTCAGACACTAGGATTATCCTTTACTTGATAAAAACAACTAAGCGATAGCCTATTCTAAGTCGGTTACCACTGACAAACACGGTGAATACTGCTTATAACATAAAATAAATCGCTCATAGTTATTCAAAAAAGTTCTATTCAACTGGCTTTTTATAAACAATTAATTCTATTACTCTAGGTGCCATAACGCTGACAAAATTGCCAGATTAAGGAGTTAAAAATGTCCGTAAAATTGATAAAGGCCCTGCTAGGAACCCTCATTCTGGGAACCTCACTCAATGTGACTGCCGCAGATCAAACCCTGCTTAATTCCTCTTATGATATCGCACGGGAATTATTCAATGCCTACAACCCAGTTTTTGCCAAACATTGGGAAGAGAAAACAGGTAAAACCGTCGAAATTAAACAATCCCATGCAGGATCATCTGCACAGGCACGCTCTATTCTGCAGGGATTACCCGCAGATGTGGTGACCTTTAACCAAGTAACAGACGTTCAGGTCCTCCATGACCGCGGTAAATTGATCCCAGAAAATTGGCAACAATTACTCCCTAACGCCAGTTCACCTTACTATTCCACCATTGCATTTTTGGTGCGTAAAGGTAACCCAAAGCAAATCAGCGACTGGGGCGATTTAGCTAAAGATGACGTTAAACTGGTCTTTCCTAACCCAAAAACCTCTGGTAATGCTCGCTACACTTATTTAGCCGCATTAGGTTATGCTCAGAAAAACTATGGTAAGGATAATCAGGCTAAACTGGATCAATTCCTGAAAAAATTCCTCGGTAATGTCGCAGTATTTGATACTGGCGGCCGCGGTGCGACCACCTCCTTTGTTGAACGTGGGATTGGTGATGTATTAATTACCTTTGAATCGGAAGTGAACAATATACGCCAGCAGTATGGTACGGACGATTACCAAGTGGTTGTACCAAAAACCTCGATTCTGGCAGAGTTCCCCGTCGCTGTAGTTGAGAAAAATGCTAAGCGTAACGGTACACAGGAACTCGCAACTGAGTATTTGAATTATCTCTACAGCGAAGAAGCGCAACGTCTACTGGCAGGATTCAGCTATCGTGTACACAACGAAAAGGTAAAAGCTGAGTTTGCTAAGCAGTTCCCTACCGTTGACCTGCTGACTGTTGAGCAAATCATCGGTGGTTGGGATAATGCGATGAAAACGCAGTTTGCTAACGGTGCAAAACTCGATGAGCTATTAAAGCGCTGATATCGTCCTTAATGTAGTAAGATATCAACATTGAACCCGAGCAAAGTCTCGGGTTTATCGCTAATTGGCATTTATCAATCAGTGTTAGCCGTAAAGATTGCATCCTACAAATGGCTTGAGCCAACAACGAGCGAACCGTATAAATAGTATTGGTTTAACGCAATTAACCTGATCGGGTGATTATTCTGTGATTCTTAATAACGGGCGTTTACGCCATAAGCGGGTTCTTCCCGGTTTTACCATCAGCTTAGGTGTGTCCCTGCTGTTTGTCAGCCTAATCCTATTATTGCCGACCACAGGCCTAATCATGCAGACCAGTTCAATGAGCTGGTCCGAATACTGGGGCGTGATTGCCGATCCCAGAGTGGTTGCCAGTTACCGAGTCACCATACTATCGGCGCTCGCGGCATCATTATTTAACTGCCTTTTCGGATTATTACTCGCATGGGTACTCGTGCGTTATGAATTTCCCGGCAAACGCATTTTAGATGCCTTGGTAGATTTGCCCTTTGCCTTGCCGACCGCCGTTGCCGGTATCACCTTAGCCACCCTTTATGCAGAAAACGGCCAAATCGGTAGTCTATTAGCTGAATGGGGCATAAAAGTCGCCTACACCCCGCTAGGCATAGTGGTCGCGATGATTTTCACCAGTATTCCCTTTGTGGTTCGTACGGTACAACCCGTTCTAGAAGAGTTATCCCACGAGGAAGAAGAAGCGGGAATGACGCTTGGCGCCTCGGATCGTTCGGTATTCTGGAGCGTTATTTTGCCCTCCCTTTGGCCAGCATTAATGATTGGAACGGCACTGTCTTTTACCCGCAGTCTGGGTGAGTTTGGTGCAGTGATCTTTATCGCTGGCAATATGCCTTATATCAGTGAAATCACTTCGTTAATGATCTTTGTCCGCCTGCAAGAATTTGATTTTGCAGGTGCCAGCGCCATTGCCTCAGTGGTTCTGATGACCTCGTTACTGCTATTACTGCTGATAAACCTGTGGCAGGCGCGTTATCTGCGCCGCATTCATGGACGATAAGGAGCAAATATGAACTCATTTAAACCCTTAAGAGTCGGTGAAGCGCCCCTGATCAAATGGAGCCTTATTACCCTCGCCGTGCTCTTGGGCTTGCTATTGTTGCTATTGCCGTTGGTGAGTATTTTTCAGCAGGCGTTTGTCGGAGGTTGGGAGCGTTATATTGGGCACCTAACTCAACCGGATTCGCTGCATGCGATTGGTTTAACACTGATGGTGGCAGCACTCACAGTACCAATCAATTTAGTGTTCGGAATCATGCTGGCGTGGAGCGTGACTCGTTTTGAATTCCCCGGTCGCAAATTACTGATCACGCTAATTGATATTCCATTTGCGGTCTCCCCTGTCGTCGCAGGTTTGCTCTATTTGCTGCTCTATGGCAACAGTGGCTGGTTGGGCGAATGGCTATATGAGCACGATCTGCAGATCATGTTTGCTTGGCCGGGAATACTATTAGTGACCATTTTTGTCACTTGCCCCTTTGTAGCCAGAGAACTGATCCCATTGATGCAACAACAGGGCGCATCGGAAGAAGAAGCTGCAGTGATCCTTGGAGCGTCATGGTGGCAACTCTTTCGCCGCGTGACCCTACCCAACATCAAATGGGCACTGATTTACGGTGTGATCCTCACCAATGCCAGAGCCGTAGGAGAATTTGGTGCCGTTGCTGTCGTGTCTGGCAACATTCGCGGCGAAACCAATACCTTACCTTTACATGTGCAATTATTGTACGAAGATTATCAGGCCGAAGCCGCCTTCGCGAGCGCGTCATTACTGGCCCTGATCGCCCTATTTACCCTAATGTTAAAAGCCGTAGTGGAATGGCGGCAACAACGCAGTTTAACCGCCAATGACAATAAAGAGCAGAGCCAACTATGAGTATTCGTCTTACTAATATTTCCAAGAAATTTGGCCAATTTCAGGCGCTTTCCCCACTTAATCTCGATATTCAAGAAGGGGAAATGATTGGTCTGCTGGGACCATCAGGTTCAGGCAAAACCACACTGCTGCGGATTATTGCCGGTCTTGAAGGAGCCGATAGCGGCCAAATTCAATTCGGCAACCGAGATGTCACTCAAGTGCATGTGCGTGAAAGACGCGTAGGTTTTGTGTTTCAAAACTACGCGCTGTTTCGCCATATGACGGTCGCCGATAACGTCGCCTTTGGACTCGAAGTCATGCCGAAAAAACAAAGGCCTTCAGCGGCAGAAATTCATAAGCGAGTGACACAACTGCTAGAAACAGTACAACTAGGCCATCTCGCACAGCGCTATCCTGAACAACTCTCGGGAGGACAAAAACAGCGCATTGCATTGGCCCGTGCACTCGCAACCCAACCAGAAGTCTTGCTACTGGATGAACCCTTTGGCGCCTTGGATGCTAAAGTGCGTAAAGAACTACGCCGCTGGCTACGCAGCCTGCATGATGAATTGAAATTCACCAGCGTGTTTGTGACCCACGATCAGGATGAGGCGCTTGAGCTCTCAGATAGAGTGGTAGTGATGAGTAATGGTCATATAGAGCAGATTAATACACCTGCTGAGCTATACTCGCACCCCAATAGTCGCTTTGTGTTTGATTTTCTTGGTAACGTCAATGTCTTTGAAGCCAGTTGGCAACAAAAACGTTGGGAAAATGGTCAAGCATTTTTAACACCTCCAGAACAGCCAGCACTGCAGCAAGATGGTGTTCTCTATGTACGCAGTCACGAATTAGCGCTGTCAAATAAGCCTAATAGTCAGGCCAATTTGCCGTTCAATATTGTCGCCATGACCCCCATTGGCGCCGAAGTTAGATTGGAATTAGCCCCACACGGCTGGCATAGTGAAGAGCTGTGGGAAGCCAAATTCACCCACCATAATCTGCAGGAACTCGGGTTGCAAAAAGGCAGTGTAGTTTACGCTACCCCAAGAACAGCTTACTTCTTTGGTGCGCAGGGTGAGAGTTCACCAACGCGTCTAAGTTGGCCATTCCTGACTCCGGGCAGTCTCGCCTTTGATATCTAATGTCATCATAATAGGAATAAGCAGCATTAGCGGTACCACAGGGAGTGGATACCGCTAAGATTCAAACCATTTAGAGAGATATTGTCACGCCAAACACTGAAGCACTCATTAGGCATTGCCGCGACAACTTTTGGTGATAGCGACAGCTTTGATTTTTGATGCAAGCGGTAACGAGAAAGCCCAAGATACCGCCAAAACGTCAGCTAGATCTTGGTGCTGTCCCCTCCGAAGAAGTAATTAATCATGGATGGCATATACAGCCCATCCATGTTGAATCAATAGAGCTGATAAGCAGGTTTACACCTAGTAATCAACACATTAGATGTTTATAACAAATAATTATTGCAGAAATACTCATAAAATCAGCGGGTAAACGAATTAACTAACCGAGGTTAATAATTCCAATTTCAGCCTATACATTTCATCAACTGACACCACTTTCACGCTGCTTATTTCAATAGAACCTTCTTTCGCCCATAAAAATGGATAAAAGCTCAGGCATTTATCTGTAGCTATCTGTGAATAGGTTTTTTGGAAGCGATCTTTACCTAAACTCGCATAAAACTCATTGATTCTCTTTGTAGCTGACCATTGAAAAAAATCTGTGAACCCGATTTCTAACGCTTCCCAATGAATTGAGTCTGGCGACCAATAGTATATATTCCCAACATCTGCGCCTAAACCGCCGCCGTTGATAGCAAAAAATCCACCAACTACGTCATTCGCCACTAAAAGATAATGTGCACTTCTATTCCAATCAGTAAGGTTTCTAGACAATCTTTCATGTCCAGAGCCGAAAAATCGAATCCATCCATTGTCGATCAAAATCCCACCGGTTTCGTAGGCAATAGCCCCTAATACCGAACGAGTCGATACCTGAAGGGATTCAAGTACTTCAACCCGATCCTTTGAAGGCGGCAGTATCTCTACACAATGCTCAGCACCAGCAACCATTTCATTGACTACTTTTATGCCAGAGTCTTCGATATCAATCAGTTCATATATACTTTTCAATCTCTTATCCTTGTATCACTAATATCCAGTAAAACGACTCATCATTCATGACAGTACCTTGGGAATCTCGAAAATAACTAAGCCAATATAGCGTTTAAAAATGCTAGTTAGCACTCATGGTACTAAGCAAAAATCTTACTCATGGGCATTCACGGTTCGGCCTGCTGCCCATTGTCGTAGCGCATTGATTTTATCGCTCATGACCACAGATAAAGGCCGTGTCTTACTAAGTTCTTCAAGTAATAGCACTTGGTCGACACTGCACTCGACACTTCTTGCGGTATACATGGCAGCAATAACGGCTTGTTCGATTTCGGCGCCGGAAAATCCTTGGCTACGAGCTGATAAAAGGGCGAGATCTAAGCTCGCCACATCGATTCCACGGCGCTTACAGTGGATTAAGAAGATAGCTTTACGTATGGCTTCGTCGGGTAAATCGACAAAAAAGATTTCATCCATCCTGCCCTTTCGCATCAACTCTGGCGGCAGAACTTGAATATCATTAGCGGTAGCCACCACAAACACTTCAGATTTACGCTCCGCCATCCAAGTGAGTAAGGTGCCGAGGATCCGCGTCGATGTTCCCTCATCACTGCTACTCCCGCTTAAGCCTTTTTCAATTTCATCTATCCAAAGCACACAGGGCGACATCATGTCAGCCAGATCCAGTGCATTACGCAGGTTCTTCTCGGTTTCGCCTATGTATTTGTTATATAAGGCTGCCATATCGAGCCTAAGCAAAGGTCGTTGCCAAACGCCCGCAACCGCCTTAGCCGCGAGGCTCTTACCACTGCCCTGAACGCCCAGCAGTAAAATCCCCTTGGGCGCATCGAGCGCATCGAGCGCTTTGACGTGCTGAACTGGAGTCGGCTGGCCGCCTTGGTCAATGGCGCTGACAGCCACTATGGGCGAGCGCTGCTTGAGCCATTTTTTAAGATTATGTAGTCCTGCGACCTGTGAAAAATCACTGGTGTCGTATTCAAATTGCAGCACACCATTAAGATCGAGTAGCTGAAACTTGGCTTTATTGATGGCGTCGATATCTGACAAGGTAATAGCACCGTCATTGACTATGGCTTTGCGTACGAGACGACGGGCATCGTCTAAAGTCACGCCCCGCAGATTATCGGCTAATTTGACCACAGCCGCATCATCGACCTGTAGCGGCGTACCTTGGTGACGAATTTTATCAACTTCAAGATAAATCAGATTTTGCAATTGCACTGTACTTGGCAAAGTTAAGTGAAAATATGCGCAATAACGTTTGATTTCAGGCGGGATTTCAAAGGCGTGGCTCACCAGCACTAAGGTGTGCTGCAGCGTCTCATACTCAAGGGCTATCTCTTTGAGTAAGCGTACGTTCTTTGGCGCGTCAACCACAAAGGGATGGAAGTCGCACAGCACATAAATTCCCTGCTGCGAGGTTGATTTAATTTGCCCGAGCAGATCTGTAGGTTCGCTATTAAACTTTTGCGCCGCCAAGGGCTTATCGACCCGTGCTAGGCCTTGGGTTATGCTCCATGTAAACACAGGTTGATAGAGCACACTGGCGACCCGCTTAAGCAACTCAACCACGCGATATTCTTCATAGGTTTCAATCACTACGATTGGCGTATTGGAGCGCAGCACTGAGGTTAAATCGTGAATATCTTGCATGCTTTCAAATTCCTTTTTATTCACCCCAAATGGGTCACAAAAAAGTCCAGCGAACTGGACTTGATACAACAGACAAAAGTTAACCGATTAAGGGTTAATGTCCATCAAAAAACAAGTAATTCAGCCAACCTTGCATCCTCAGCAATACTTTACGCATCACAGCGACATGATGGAAATGTTCAGTATAAATTGCAACCTGCCCAGAAACACCCGCAGGAAATTGCTTACGGATGGCATCATCTTCGATATCAATCAGCACAATAACGCGACCATTTTGAAATAAACGAGCCGATGACTGCAGCGCGCCGCCCATTTGAACTTCACCTTCAGCCATAGCGGGTAATATTTTCGCCACTTTCCCCTTAAAGATTTGTCCTGGAGCGGCATCCAATATCACTTCAGCTTCATCACCTTCCTGCAAACGCATTAACGAGTTTTGCCAGAATGCCCCCGCAAAGTAGCGCTGCTCGTCGGGAATAAAGCTCATTACGGGACGTAATGGTAAAGGCACAGCCATCGCTCCCGCACGAAGTGCCATTTGCGTCACCACACCATCAGCAGGTGCCCGCACGACTGTCTGTTCTAAATCGTAGAGTGCACTGGCTAAATCAGCTTGCAAGCCAGCTACTTTAGTATTGACACCATCAATATTAGATTCATAGGCCAGCCTGACACGCAGTTCTTCAGCATTCGCGACGGTCAGTTGTGCCTCTGAGGCTAAGTACAATTGACGCCTATTATCGAGTTCCAGTTCAGTAAAAGGCGAATTCGCGCCCCCTTTCTTGCGGCCTAACTCATAACGCTCGAAGGCAGATTTATTACGGTCTTTATCGGCCCTAGCGCGCTCTACATTAGCCTTAGCAGACTCCCACGCCGCGGCGAGTTGTGGCACTTGGAGCTCTGCTTCCATCAAAGCTGCGCGTTTACGTTTAACAACGGCCTCGAAGGGAATAGGATCGAGACGAAATAACACATCCCCTTGTTTAACTGGCACATTAGGCTGCACTTCCACCGAAGTCACTAAGCCTTTTACTGCGGGGGTTATAGGGATAGTGACAAAATATTCACGGGCAAAACGAGAATAAGGATGGTTGTAATTCATCACGAGCAATAAGGTACCAATAATGAACACTCCACCCAGCACTGCGGTGGGAACAGTCCATTTATTCATCGGAATTTTAAAGACTTTAAAGATAGCAATACACACGGCCGCATAGGTGAGTATGAGTAATAAATCCATGTTATACCTCAACTTTGTCTGTTTTTATCGCATCCACAGCAGGCGCTATATTCATGGGAGTTATTTGCTCTAACTGTTCAAGCCGAGTCTGAAGCCCTCTGACCGTCTCGCGCAATGAATTCACATCCTCCTCTAAAACTAATTCTCGCTTCATTACAGTATTGAACCCCCAACCGCGATCTTCACGGTATAAAGTCGCCCAGATCCATAAAAATGGCCAAATAGCATGTAGGGTGAATAGACTCACCCACCCGGCGATATGCAATGCATCTTGCTGGGGATGATTACGTTTTTTGGCTATTTCATAGGGGATATCATGAATGGCTATGACACCATAAAACATGATAATGATGACAAAAAACAAAATACCTAACGCAAAGTAATCTAAGAACATCCGCATCTCCTTGTATTAATAATATCTATTCCATCCCAAAGATTAGTGGATGGCCCCCGAACATGCCACCAACATGACATTAACATTTGACTTTGCTCTCAACCTCAACATTAACCAAAGATATGCTGTTTCGTTTTTGCCCCCAGTGATCCGGGACACACTTGTCAATTTACTCCATGATCCTAAAGCCTGTTCAGGCTAAACTAACCACATCATTGCGGCATAGAACGCAAGCATAAAACCCATCATCCCTACAATCTCAAAGGTACCCACACATGATAGGCACTCCCTACACTGAGGGCGCACGACGCGCCATGTTGCTCGGCTGCGGTGAACTTGGCAAAGAAGTGGCCATTGAACTGCAACGCTTAGGCGTTGAAGTGATTGGCGTTGACCGTTACGCCAACGCCCCCGCCATGCAAGTCGCGCATCGCTCCCATGTGATCAATATGCTCGATGCCAACGCCCTGCGTGCGGTTATCGAGTTAGAAAAACCGCACTTAGTCATCCCAGAAATTGAAGCCATCGCCACCCAAACCTTAGTGGACATGGAAGCCGAAGGGGTGAATATTATCCCAACAGCTCGGGCAACAAAGCTCACTATGGACAGGGAAGGTATTCGTCGTCTCGCCGCTGAAACCTTAGGTTTACCGACTTCTCCGTATTTTTTCTGTGATACCGAAACCGAATTTAATCAAGCGATTAGTGAAATTGGCGTTCCCTGTGTGGTGAAGCCAGTCATGAGTTCCTCGGGCAAAGGCCAAAGCGTTATTCGCGATATCGCCCTCAGCCATAAAGCGTGGCAATACGCCCAAGAAGGCGGACGCGCCGGCGGCGGTCGCGTGATAGTCGAAGGCTTTATTCCCTTCGATTATGAAATCACCCTGTTAACCATCAGCGCAGTCAACGGCATTCATTTTTGTGCGCCCATTGGCCACAGGCAAGAAGATGGCGATTATCGCGAGTCATGGCAGCCACAAGCCATGTCCGATGAAGTGCTAGCAAAATCCCAAGCGATTGCGAGCAAAGTCGTCGAAGCCCTTGGCGGTTATGGACTATTTGGCGTAGAACTGTTTGTTAAAGGCAATGAAGTATATTTCTCTGAAGTCTCGCCAAGACCCCACGACACAGGCTTAGTCACACTCATCAGCCAAGATTTATCAGAATTTGCCCTACATGTGAGAGCGATTCTCGGCCTGCCTATTCCCAATATCCATCAGCATGGTCCAAGTGCCTCGGCGGTTATTTTGGCCGAAGGTACCTCAAGCAATATCCGCTATCAAGGGATTGGTGCGGCATTAGAAGCGATCAACACTCAGCTTAGATTATTCGCCAAACCCGATATTGATGGTCGCCGCCGTTTAGGTGTCGCGCTTGCCCGTGATATCGATATCGACAGTGCAATCAGCAAAGCACTCGATAGCGCCAGTAAAGTGAAAGTCATCTTTTAAGCGGGTTGAACCGTTTAAAATTGGCTTTAAGCACAAGCGACACATCAAAGGGAAATGCGCTTTAATACCATTTCCCTTTTTCAACACAGAGCCGCACCAATAAAAAGTGACCGTCCCCAATAGGCGGAGTAAACTAGCGCCCTTTCTTGCCAGCCCTCAGCTTGCATTTAGGTAAATCCTAAGTTGTGGCTTAACTCTGATAATTAACCAAGATAAGTAAAACCAACAGTAGACCCCAATATGCATCTTCAGCCTTCTTGCTTTACCTCTTTCACACAAGCCATTGATGCCTATGCCCTACCGCAGCGTTTTACCTTTCCTTTCTATTACGAACCGCACCCACTGTGCGTGATCGCTGCCAACGAATTACAACGCCACCTTGAGACTCAAAACGATTGGCAACATAACTTTGGCCTCACGGGGGAGTTAACCGGTGCCATTGGTAAAATGTTTGGTGTACTTTTAGTGCAAGATCCGCAGGGAGATGTGGGCTATTTGTCGGCATTTTCGGGCAAGTTAGCTGAGCAGAACCATTGGTCACGCTTCGTTCCACCTGTGTTTGATATGCTGGCTAAGGACAATTTTTTCCACGCCGAAAATCTGCAAATCAACCAAATTAACGAGCAGCTACTTGCAGTAGAAAATCATCCCGATATTCCTCGGCTATCGAGCGAACTCAACGCTGAGCAAGCACAAGCACAAGCCAAGCTTGCCGCCCACAGGCAAGTGATGATTAACGGCCGTCAATCCCGCAAGACGCAGCGCAATCAACTCGCAGTGCAATGGGCTGCCAATCCAACTGATGAGACTTTACGTGAAAATACTGTAATCGAAGCTAAACTCAGCCAAGAAAGCATTAACGAAAAGAATCAGTTAAGAGATATTAAACGCTATTGGGATGAACGTATCCATGCCATCAGCCAAGCGTTAACTCTGCTCACTGATAAGCGTGACGCGTTAAGACTACAGCGTAAACAGCTCTCGGCGGCGCTGCAGCAAAAGCTGTTTGAGCAGTATCGTTTTTTGAATATTCGCGGCGCAGAAAAAAGCCTTAACGGCATATTTAACGGGACGGTTGAGTTAACACCGCCCGCAGGCTCAGGGGAATGTGCCGCCCCTAAGTTGCTACATTACGCCTTTAAACACGGTCTTAAACCATTGGCGATTGCCGAATTTTGGTGGGGGGCGCCGCCAAAATCAGAAATTCGCCAACATAAGCAGTTTTATCCTGCCTGTCTGCGCAAATGCCAGCCTATCTTGGGGCATATGCTCGAAGGGCTTGTTGTCGATGATAATCCGCTGCTGACGAACCCCGCCGAAGGCAAAACCTTAAGCATCCTCTACCAAGACGAGGCGATGGCGATTGTGAACAAACCCGCCGAGTTTTTATCAGTGCCCGGCAAAGAGATTGAAGACTCAGTGTATTCGCGCATGCGGCAAACGTTTCCCAATGCCACAGGGCCACTTATCGTCCACAGGCTCGATATGTCGACCTCGGGATTAATGGTGATCGCATTGACAAAAGACGCCCATAAACAGCTGCAAAAACAGTTTATCCAGCGCACAGTGACTAAGCGTTATGTGGCACTTTTAGCAGGGATCCCTACAGCAATGGCAGATAAACAGGCCGCAGGACAAATCTCTTTACCCCTACGTGGCGATTTAGACGATAGACCGAGACAACTCGTTTGCCATGAGTTTGGCAAAGCGGCCCAAACCTATTGGAAATTAAGCCATATCGATGAAATGGCACGTACAGCCCGCGTGTATCTATCCCCAAAAACGGGCCGAACCCATCAACTCAGAGTTCACTGCGCCCACTCAGAAGGGCTAAATACGCCCATTGTAGGTGACGATCTGTACGGCACTCGCGCCAATCGTCTGCATCTGCATGCCGATTTATTGATGCTTCAACATCCCGTCACCCGTGAACAGATGCACTTTCAAGTCGATCCTGATTTTTGAGATCTGAGTTCTGATATTGATTAACAAGGCACCAAAAGGAAAACCAAGCTTAGTGGGCATTATCAGAAGTTTGACCGCGATGTATAAGTGGCATTTTTCGGGCATAGTAATGCCTCACTCAAAACGGAATCGACAGCGGTAGTATGGGCATAGGCAATCTGGTTAAAAACATAAACCGAAATCAATGGTTCTTATTTGCTTTGTTGAGCGCCACCGTATTTATGAGCGCCTGTCAGCCAGCATCGAACGCTAATGAAACCACGGCTAGCCCAAATACCAGTGTCGCAGTAAAAGCCGCTACAGAAGCAACAACGCTTCGAGCGCCACTTTCGCAGGAAGTCTATATCTGGCAGCGCCAATGGCGCCCCGCCAATCAAACGGCATTAGTGCAAAGCCAAGATGCATTCCAAGGATTACGTATTTTAGCGCTGCAAGCGCATCCAAAACCCAATGGCGCAGACATTTGGTTTGAAGTTGCGGTCAATCATGCTTGGTTGCAGGCGGATCCTAGGCCAAAAATTGCCGTGATTCGCTTAGATGGTCAGTTCGTGCATTTAAATGATGAACAAGTGATCAATAAAATCAACCAAGTACTAGCAACTTGGCAGGCAAAAGGCACGCACATCGCGGGGGTTGAAATCGACCACGACAGTGCCAACAGTAAACTGCCAGCCTATCGGGATTTTCTTACAAAGCTTAAAGCGCAGTTACCCACGGAACTCAAACTCAGCATTACTGCACTGCCCGCTTGGCTCAATAGTGCCGATTTCCCCGCATTACTCACCAGTATTGATGAACTCGTGCTACAAATTCACAGCGTAAGCGATCCACGCCTCGGGCTATTCGATGCGACTCAAGGTTGGCAGTGGGTGCAGCAACTTTCAAATATCAGCACTGTGCCTTACCTTATTGCACTCCCCGCCTATGGTTCGGCGGTCATCAGTACAGCTTCAGATTATAAAGTTGAAAGTGAAACACCGCTGCGCGATCAACTCAAATCAGTCAATGTAGTACAGGAACTGATGGCCGATCCTCTAGTATTACAAGCCTTTGTGCAAAAACTACACACTCAAAAAGATGCCAAACTCAGAGGCATTATCTGGTTTCGGCTGCCGCTGGAAGGGGATAAAAGGGTTTGGCCACTCGACACCTTAATCGCCGTTGCACAGCAAGGTGAACTTGCCGCCAAGATTGAATTAGTGATCTCAAGCAATAACAAGGCCACAACCCAAACGACATTAGCCGCTGAAAATAAGCAAAAAAATCTGGAAATCCACAAGCCACAGCTATTCCAACTGAGCTTAATGAATCACGGTAATATTGCAGGTGAAGTTCCTCCTATTTTGTCGCTAGCGGGACAAGCTTGCAGCGGGTATGATGCGCAAAATGGCTATAGCGTAATACAAAAAGATGGGCTGTTAACGTGGCAATGGCGAGCTGAGAATACAGCAGTGTTGACACCAACTAAAACAGTTTCACGCACTGCAATCATGCCTATGCCGCAATCAAACAGAGACATTCAAACACACATGCTCAACCCTGGCGGCCAAAAAGTGATAGGCTGGGCACGTTGTGAGTCATTATATTTACAGGGAATTTATGCGCCATAAGCCAAAACTATCATTTACCATGGCAACACCCAATCGGGCTTTTATGCTTAAAAAGACCACGCTCATTTGTTTAAGCTTATTTTCCCCTATGCTATTGGCCTGCGGCCCCGATTTTCCTTTGCAACTCACTCAGGATAGGCAGAGCAATCTCAGTTATTTACCGCAAACCTCCTTTAGCCAACAGCTCACAGCCCTCGCAAAACCTTTGCCTTGGCAGTATCAAGATGCACCCGCTGCACAAGAATATCTCTGGGATGAAGTGCATAGCCGTTATCTTTCACAAACTCGCGCCTTTGAAAACAGCGAGTTAAGTGACGCCCATTTGGCCTTAGTAAACACCCTGCGGGATGCAACTGGCCCCATTGAAGCCGAGCAAATGGCCGCTAAGTTAGACAAAGATCTACCACAAGCGCTAACTTGGTACACCTTAGGTGCCGTAGCGTTTGAAGCAAAAGATTATGAGAGGGCGAGTAACTATTTCAGCAAAATCATTAAATTACCACAAAGTGAACGCGCATCTCGTAGCCTGTGGGCACTCTATTCGCTGTCGCGTATTGAGCTTATCTTAAGCAAGACTTCGGCTGATCCTGAACATTTTAATCGTGCCAATGCTTACCTGACACAATTACAAACCGAAGTCGCACAAGGCGCCGCCGATCCCCTGCGTTTGAGTTTAGCGAGCTTAGGTGAACAAGCCTATATCCTGCTACACCAAGGCCAGCCGCTCCCGCAATTGACCAATCAAGCTACAGGTGAAACTGAGTCAGAGCTGCAAATGACTCTCACCCCTGATGCACTAAATAAAGCTATTGAGCTCTATGCCACCCAATCGGTACAGGGCGATAGCGGCGGTTATGATTCCTTATTGATGTTAAGCCGCACTTTGATGGGTAAAGAGATTGCTGAACTTAAGCCGCTACTGCAACAGGCGAGCGTGCAGCAGTTATTGATTGCCTATTGGCAAAGCAGCACTAATGAATTCGCCTACAATGGCCAGCTTTCAGAAATGGGATTAAAGGTTGCTGAGCTCCTTAAAGTATTTCCAACCGATGGCTTACAGCTCAACCATGGCGATAAATTAGCGGCGATTTATTACCAGTTAGGGGATTATGCCAGTGCTGAGCGCCTATTAACGCTAGCGAAACCGAGCGGCCTCACTTGGTGGCTCAACGCAAAATTAATGCTACAAAAGGGCGATCAAGCAGAAGCGGCCAAGGCCTATGCTCAGGCAGCGCGTCACTTCCCTGAGCAGCTCAATAAGATCTCGGCCACAGTTGACGCTAAAGAAACTCAGCAACAAGCCATTAATGCCGATGAAGATACAGCCACTTACTGCCGTATTCGTGCCGAGCAAGGGGTGTTGTCACTAGAGCGTGGCGAATATGTCGATGCGCTCAATCACTTACTCGCCAGCGGTGATGAGTACTGGCAAGACATCGCCTATGTGGCGGAGCGCGTACTCACCACGGCTGAACTTAAGCTATTTGTTGACGAACATGTGCCATTTATCGCCTTTGAATACCCTAAAGACAGCGACTGGTACGATAATATTGAGCCAATTAACAACCGCTTGCGCTACTTGTTAGGTCGCAGGCTATTACGCGAAGGCGCGATAGCTGAAGCGCCGGTTTACTTCCCTAATCCTAAACTGAATGCCAGCGCCCTTGCCTACGGCACAGAGCTGAATGCAGCAAAAAAAACAAAAGGCATTGATAGCGCGAAAGCCTATTGGGCTGTTGCCGAACTTGCTCGCCACCAAGGCATGGAACTCTTAGGATTTGAATTAGCCCCGGATTACACTATTTACCAAGGTGTGTTCGATCTAAGTGATTGGAATGAGCCGAGCAAACTGGCTGAGAAAGAACAACTGCGGATCAGCGCCAGCCAAGCAATTCCCGATAAACGCTTCCATTATCGCTACACGGCAGCAGAACTAGCCAACAAGGCATCGGATCATGTACCCCACAACAGCCAAGCCTATGCAGCGCTACTCTGCCAAGCCACAGGTTGGGTCTTGTATCGAGATCAAGAACTTGCCCTACGTTACTATAAAAAATACGTCGCCAACGGCCCCTTTGTGCCTTGGGCCGAGAACTTTGGTTTGCAGTGTGAAGCGCCCGATTTTGACGGTGCAGTAAAACGAGCGCAGGCGAATGAAATGGCAGAATGGAACGCCCTGTACCACAAGCTGAAAAAGCCCGTCGTATTTGGCGTATTAGCCCTCACAGGCTTATTGGGTGTGTGGTGGATGCGTAGAAGAAAAACTCAATAATAAATAAGCATTTACGTCTTTCTCTCTCAACGTCGATATGATGAAAAGAGAGAAAGACGCATACCGCTTTACTTGTTCACGCAGTTAATCACTTCCCCCTTCAAATAACCGTTCAAATTCGCCACTGCGATATTGAGTAGACTTTGCCTTGCTTCCTTCGTCGCCCACGCATTATGCGGGCTGATGCTGATATTAGGCGCATGCAGTAAGGGATTATCTGCAGTGGGCGGCTCGGTCGATAACACATCCACGCCGGCAAATAACTTGCCTTGAGCCAGCGCAGCAGCAAGCGCGGCTTCATCAATTAATCCACCGCGCGCTGTATTAATCAGCAGCGCATTAGGCTTCATCAAGGCGAGGGTTTGTTGATTGATAAATTGCTCAGTTTCTGGAGTAAGCGGACAATGGAGCGAAATAATATCTGATTCGCTAAGCACAGTATCACGTTGCGCCCACGTCACGCCTTGGGGTAAATCCTTGATGATTGAACGAGTATTGACAAGAACTTTCATCCCGAATGCGAGGGCGAGTGTTCCCACCTGCTGACCGATATCGCCATAACCTATTAAGCCTAAAGTCTTGCCTTTTAAAGATTGCAACGGCATTAAAGTAAAACAAAAATCTTGGCAGTTCACCCACTGGCCATCGACCACAGCTTGATGATGGGCGGCCACGGCTTGGGTGTGATGCAGAATATGGGCAAACACCATTTGCGCAACGGCATCAGGCGCATAAGCGGGCACATTAGTGACCACTATACCTTGCGCTTTAGCTGCCGCGATATCGACAACGTTCGTGCCCGTGGCCAATACGCCTATGTATTTGAGACTAGGAAGCTGTGCTAGCGTCTTTGCAGTCAACGGCGTTTTATTGGTGAGAATGACTTCAGCACCTTGGGCTCGCGCGACAATATCAGTGCCACTCGTGCGGGAAAAACACGCAAACTCGCCTAATTCATTTAAGGATTGCCAGCTGAGATCGCCAGGATTTAAGGTTTCACCATCAAGTACGACTATTTTCATGCCACTAAATCTCCTTTTAAGACGATGCGTTAAATCTAAAAACTGACTTTGAGCCCAAGGTTAGCCTGAGCCTGCCACATCACATCCGACGTAATGTGCCATAGGCATTCATCTTCATTGCAAAACAGCGAAGTGTCACTGTTGATAAAAGTCGCATAACCCCGAATATCCGCAAACAAGCCAAAGTGTGGCGTTACTTGATACTCTACCCCGCCACCAATCCCCATGGAGAAACGCGTTTCGCTCGACCAACCGCTGGGCAGCATGCGAGTGATCCCCGCGCTGGCAGTGACATAGGGCTGGATATCGCCACGGGGGAAATATAAAGTGCCACCCAAATGGATATAATCTAAATCTAACGAGGTAAGAAAGTCTGGCGTAAACAAGCCGCCACTTTTCAGTTCAGAGGCTTGATG
The DNA here is from genome assembly GCF_018224605.1 of Shewanella sp. M16. Lineage (NCBI taxonomy): Bacteria > Pseudomonadati > Pseudomonadota > Gammaproteobacteria > Alteromonadales > Shewanellaceae > Shewanella > Shewanella sp. M16. The sequence continues at coordinate 23,832 of NZ_JAGTUL010000013.1, forward strand.
ACTATATAAAAGATAAATATTACCGGGATCATTCGTACCAATACCCACCATCAAACCGTAATGGCTCGACTCCTCGACCTTCACATCGGCCTTATCACCAGTTTGATCTGTGTTGACCTCATATTGATTCACATCAAATTGACCGCCCCCAAAACTATAACCACCAAAAGGAGCGATAAACACCTCGGCCCGCGTAGACATAGCCACAGGTAACAAACTCGCCAACAGCAACAAACGGTAAGTGTTTTTCATAATGAATTCCTTATCTTTTACAAAAACCAATTTAATCAAGGCTAACGCATACCGCGCTCAGACTTGACTCTGTCATAGGCTGCTTGAATATCCTGAGCCTTACGATTAGCTAGCTCCATCATTTCCGGTGGCAACCCTTTCGCCACTAACTTATCGGGATGATGTTCATTCATCAATTTACGGTAAGCCCGCTTAACTTCTTGGTCGCTAGCTTCGTTCGTAATGCCAAGTAAACTGTAGGCATCAGTAATTGATGTTTTATTGCCACTCGATGTTTGATGGAAACGAAACTCCGCCTGCCAGCGTTTAAGTAATTCATCTAACTGCGCTCGACCATAACCTAACTCTTGAGCAATCGTCATCAAGATAGCGTGCTCAGCGGGATCCAATTCACCATCAGACAGTGCCGTTTGGATCTGGATTTCGATGAACATCTGCACTAACTCTTTGCGTCCCATCGTAATAACACGGAAAGCTTGTAAGCTGCTGCGCAGATCAAAATCCGCCGATTTACCCTCACGAAATGCCTGTTGCGCCTCTTTACGGGCTTCCCCCGTTAAACGCATTTGATCCATTAATAAGGTCGCAATGCGAATATCGGTTTCGGTAACATGTCCTGATGCTTTCGCCACATGCCCCATTACTGCAAATGTGGTATTAAAGAAAATGGCTTGGCGATTCTTAGCCTGCCCTAGAATCTGTCGAAAACCCACGCCCGATGCTGCACGCTTATCGTAAAGATGACCGAGCCACAAACCTAGCAGCGCACCAAAAATACGGCCGAACATAAAGCCAATGACAAATCCAAAAAACTTACCCCAAAGCCGCATCTTATTTCCTGATTTCTATTATGTATTTGATGCACTAGCTTAATCCTATGGATATGCCAGCACCGAAATTTACTTGTTACTTTGTAACCTTAGTTCAAGCGCTTGCAATCGTGCAATGGTACCGACATCACACCAAAATCCATTAAACAAGGCACCACTAACTCTGTCTTGAGCCATTTGCGATCGGAGCAACGGACCCAGTGCAAAGGCGCCCTGCGGCGTGTCATGAAATAGCGCAGGGTGATAAATACCCATGCCCGAAAACGTGTACTTAACATCGCCACGCTCCTGCACTTGATGACCATTCAAAGCAAAATCGCCATTTGGATGCTGCTCAGGATTAGGCACTAACCATAAGTGAGCGAGCCTATCCGCTGCCAGTTGCGTGATTGGCGGTAAAGCATCAATAAACACATCACCATTAATCACTAAAAAAGGTTCGTCGCTTCCGTCCTCACACAATAAAGACAAAGCGCGTTTAATACCGCCGCCGGTTTCTAACGCACTCTCTTCAGCGCTATACTGAATGCGCACCCCAAAAGTGCTGCCATCGCCCAGAGCTTCGACTAACTTATGCCCTAGCCAAGCATGGTTGATGACGATATCGACTATGCCTATCGCGGCAAGTTTTTCAATATGATAAACAATCAGTGGCTTACCTAACACTGGCACCATAGGTTTAGGCAAACTGTCCGTTAACGGCCGTAACCTTTCCCCTCGTCCAGCGGCCAAGATCATGGCTTTCATTGCTTAACCTCAGATGAAGACTGACTCACAGTAAACGCAGGTAACACACGACGAGTTAACCAGTGTGCAAATGGCACGAGTTCGGGATACTGCAGCGAGATGTCGACAATATACGTTAATGTCAGTGGAATATCCGCCATATACGCAGGTTTACTATCGCGATAGTTTAACCGTGCAAAAATCCCTACCGCCTTAATGTGACGCTGTAAGCCCATGAGATCAAACCAAGTTTGATATTGCTCAAAAGGAGTCTGTGCGGGAATAAAACCAAGCGCTAATGCTTGCTGATAATGATACCGCATCAAGTCTGCAACTAACGGCTGTGGCCAACGAATATAACAATCGCGTAGTAGTGATACCGCATCGTAAGTCACAGGACCAACGACAGCATCCTGAAAATCAATCACGCACAGCTTGTCCGCTTGCAGCATAAGATTACGGCTATGGAAATCCCTATGCATTCCCACACTAGGTTGAGATAACGCATTGCCGACGAGGCGATCAAAAGTATCATTCAGCAATTGCAACTCTGCCGCGTCCAAAGACAAATTAAGATGTGTTCCTAACAGCCACTCAGTAAAAATGTGTAATTCACGGCGCACAAAGGCTTCATCGTAGTTAGGTAATGCCTGAACTAAACCGCTATCAAGATTCTTGCACTCAATCACAGCAGCCACTTGCGGTAATAAATCAAGCGCCTGACGGTAAAAGCGTTCCACATTTTGTACCGTCAATACAGATAAGAGTTGGGTATCGCCCAAATCACTCATCAACATAAAACCCAAATCAGCATCGGCGTGGATTACTTTTGGAACTGTCAGTCCCACGGCTGAATAAGCATTCGACAGGGCAATAAAGGGGGCGATAGGCACTAACTGAGGCGGTGAATCGGCGGCGATAAAGGTAGCATCAGGCATCGAAATCCGAAAGTAACGCCTAAAACTTGCGTCTCCGGAAATCAACACAGGCATCACCTCACAGGAAAAATAAGCATTCAGCCACTGATTAAGGGAAAGAAATCTCGGATCGGATAAAGTCATTTCATGGCTCTTAAAGAAAAATTGCTTTATTATAGCTGGCATAGAATTTGGAAACAGCTAAGAAATTGAGAGATTTATTAAGCGATGTTGCGTTTGTCAATTGCAACTTTCCCCATCCATACTTGTCCAGAATAAGAAATCATAATTACTGACCTAAAGATGCAGATCCGATACCTTCTGGCCCTGAGCCTGTTACCGCAATTAGTCCTGGCAGACGACTCTCTAACCGCTTCGGCATCCCAATGCTTAATCGAACCGCCAGTACCCCGTATCGTATCTCAAACCCAAGGGATGAGTGCGGCTGAACTCAACAAAATTCGTATTGCGTCTGATAACACCAATGCCGAAATGGGGAAGCAGGCGATTTTCCGTGGCGATGTGGTTTTTAGCCAAGGCGATAGGCACATAGCAGCCGATGAGGCGATTTTAGATCAAGCTACTGAACAGTTTGATGCCAATGGTAATTTAGTCTTTCAAGACAGTAACTTCACCGTTACAGCCGAATCCTTACAAGCTCAAATGCGGACAAACCGTGCCACCCTTAAAGGCGCACAATATTGGATCCATGGCCAACAAGTTCACGGTGATGCCGAAAAACTGCAAATTACTATCAATAACAATTTAATTTTAACGAATACCAACTTCACTACTTGCCCTCCTGACAATGTGTCTTGGCTACTCGAGGCCGAAAAGATCAAGATCAACAGTGAAGAAGAATGGGGCGAAATTTGGAATGCCAAACTAAGAATTGGCGGTGTACCTGTATTCTATATTCCCTACATGACAGTTCCCGTTTCAGAAAAACGTAAATCTGGCTTTCTCTACCCTAGTTTTAGCACTAGCACTACTGATGGTGTCGAAATTTCTGCACCCTATTATTGGAATATTGCCCCAGAGTACGATTTAACATTTACACCTAGCTATATGTCAAACCGTGGTTTATTCACTAAAACAGAGTTTGGTTATCTGGCGGGTGAGGCCCAAAATGGCCGAGTCAATTTAGAATATCTAGGCAATGACAAATTGATCGATGGTAGCCCGAATCGCTACTTATATAACTGGCAGCATCAAGGGGCGATCGACAAAAATTGGCGCGTATTAGCGAATTTTACCGATGTATCAGATAACAATTATTTCAATGACTTAAAGTCAGATGTTAACCGTGCAACCGATAACCAGTTATCACGCATAGGTGAAATCAGCTACTTCGAAAGTAACTGGGATCTAAGCACCCGAGTACAAGATATTAAAGTACTGGGTGAGGATGAAAAACCATATCAAGTCATGCCTCAGGTTAACTTTAACTATCGTGCCGCTGATTTTTGGAACAATTTAGATTTTGGTTTCAATTCAGAGCTAACGAATTTTGCCCATCAGGACAACAATGTTAATACGGCGACTCGTTTGCACATGTCACCGAGCATAACTCTGCCAATACATGGACCTTCAGGCTCGCTCACCAGCCAAGTTAAGCTGATGCAGACCAATTATTGGCAGCAAAATAACAATCCAAGTGAAGAACTAGACGACACAGTGAATCGCACCATCCCGCAGGTACGGATTAATGGTCAAATCAACTTCGAACGTTTTACTGAGCTTTTCGATCAAAACTACCGCCAAACGCTCGAGCCACAATTTCAATATCTTTATGTCGGCTACGAAGATCAACGCAACATAGGCATTTATGATACGGCTCAATTACAGGACGACTACTTTGGTCTATTCCGTGATCGTCGCTTCTCGGGTCTGGATCGGATTTCCGATGCAAATCAAGTCACTCTAGGTGTTACTACACGCCTGTTTGATAGTCACAACCAAGAAGCCACTAAATTCAGCCTAGGACAAATTTTTTACCTGCAAGACAGTAAAGTCGGTTACGAAGACAGTATTTTTGAGTCTAATCAATCAACTTCAGTACTTGCTGCAGAGTTAGATACCCGCTTGTCCCATGATTGGTATATGGGGGCTGCGATTCAGTACGATACCAACACCAGTGACAATAAAAAATCTGAAGTCACCTTAGATTTCAGACCTGAAGCGAATAAATTGCTGCAATTTAGCTATCGCTATGTCCCAGATTTATTGAACTCAAATACCAATGATACAGTGAACATCTCCCAAGCGGGCGTTCGTGGCGCTTGGCCAATCAGTGACGACCTCTACTTTGTTGGTAATTGGTATTATGACCTTAACGAAAGTCGCAGTATTGAAACTTACACAGGTATCCAGTACGAATCATGCTGTTACGCAGTAAGACTTAGTTATCATTACCGTATTAAAACCAACTATGACGACAATATAGGTTCTGCCACAATTGATCCTCGTGAGCAGTTTGATAGTGGTGTCTACCTGAACTTAATCATTAAGGGACTCGGTGGTTCTGGCCCATTAGGCGTATCCGATATGCTCAATGACGGCCTGTTTAACTACAGAAAACCGCTTTATCTGAGGAATTAGCAAAGAATTGTGATAGATTGCTGAACCTCAACAAGGACTCAGAGTCCAAACAGATTAATGAGTGCTTTACCGTTCACCTTTTGCTAAAGCGAATAAAAACGGATCTTAAGGTCTAACCTTGCACTCAAATGCGTCGCCAAAAAATTACATTAGGGCAACTCACTGTAATTTCGATATAAATGGTAAAGTTATTTCAATTAAGCCGTCGAACCTGACCTTAGAACGTGCCAAGGATTTTGTGGATGAAACCCAGTAAACATCTGATTTTTGCTTTATTTGCACTCGCGATCAGCCAACCTACATTGGCCGCACCCCAGCCGCTCGACCGCGTTGCAGTCCAAATTAACGACGGCATAGTGCTCGAAAGTGAAATCACTAACATGATTGACACTGTTAAAGCGAATGCCAAAGCAGCAAACCAATCGTTACCTTCTGACAGTGCCCTGCGCACTCAGGTGATTGAGCGTTTAATCTTAACTCGCCTACAATTGCAAATGGCCAGTCGTATAGGGCTGAATATTGGTGACTTACAACTAGACCAAGCGATTGAAAACATCGCGCGCGAACAAAAAATGTCTGTCGCGCAGATGCAACAAAAAATTGAAAGCGAAGGGTTAAGTTTCAGCCAATACCGCGAACAATTGCGCGAAGAAATCACTCTAGGTGAAATTCAACGTATTCAAGTACAACGCCGTATTCAAGTATCACCACAGGAAATTACTAGCCTAGTCAAACTCATCCAAGAACAAGGGATGAAAGATGTGGAATACCAAATTGGCCATATCCTGATTGACGTGCCTAATAACCCCACCAGTGAGCAACTCGAAGCATCAAGCAAACGCGCCAATATCGTATTAGAACGTTTGAAGAGTGGTGAGGATTTCCGTCGTACCGCTATCGCTTCTTCTTCAGGTCCTAAAGCACTCGAAGGTGGTATTTGGGATTATATGAACATCAACGAAATGCCAACTCTGTTCGCCGAAGTGATCAACGGTGCAAAAATGGGTGACATTATCGGCCCGATTAAGAGTGGTGCAGGTTTCCATATTATTAAGATCATGGATGCTCGCGGCCTACAAACCAAAGAAATCGAAGAAGTTAGAGCGCGCCACATTTTGCTCAAGCCATCGCCGATTCTGTCAGAAGACCGCGCTAAAGCCATGCTTGAGCAATTCCTGAAGCAAATCCGCTCAGGTGAAGCTAAGTTTGAAGACCTAGCGCGTCAGTACTCAGAAGACCCTGGTTCGGCCACAAAAGGTGGTGAATTAGGTTGGGCAGAACCAAGCATTTACGTACCTGAGTTTGCTCAAACGCTCAATAGTTTGAAAAACGACCAAATTAGTGAGCCATTCCGTACGACTCACGGTTGGCATATCACTCAGTTAGAAGAACGCAGAAAAACCGACGCCACGGATCAGTTCAATAGCAACCGTGCGCACCAGTTGATCTTCCGTCGCAAATTTAACGAAGAACTGCAAAACTGGCTAGACGAAATGCGTTCAGACGCATACATTGAAATCTTCCAGCCAGAGACCAATCGAGGTTAATTCTAATTGAGCACTAAACGTATTGCCGTTACCCCAGGCGAACCCGCAGGTATTGGCCCCGATTTAGTCGTACAACTCGCTCAGCAGGCTTGGCCTGTTGAGTTAGTCGTTTGTGCGGATCCAGAATTACTTGCGAGCCGTGCGAAACGACTCGGTTTGCAAGTGACTTTCCGCCCTTACCAGCCAAATCAAGCTCCTAAACCGCAAGAAGCGGGCACATTAACCATAGCGCCCTTTAAGTTAGTGAGCGAATCGATTTGCGGTCAGCTCGATGAGCAAAACAGCACTTATGTAGTTGAAACCTTGCGTTATGCGGGCGAAAAAAACATGAGCGGCGAGTTTGATGCTGTCGTGACAGGCCCAGTGCATAAAGGCATTATCAATCAAGCAGGTATTTCCTTTAGTGGCCATACAGAGTTTTTTGCCCATCAAGCAAATTGCCCCGATGTAGTGATGATGCTGGCAACACCAGGTTTGCAAGTGGCACTCGTGACCACCCATATTCCTCTGGCCTATGTTGCAAAAGCTATAACGCGTCAACGCTTACAGCATATTATCAAGATTCTACATGCCGATCTCATCAGCAAATTTGGCATAGTTTCACCGAAAATTTATGTCTGTGGTCTCAATCCACACGCAGGTGAAGACGGCCATTTAGGGCGTGAAGAAATCGACGTGATTATTCCTGCACTCAACGAGTTGCGAGAAGAGTTCCAGATGAATATTGTCGGCCCATTACCGGCCGATACTCTGTTCCAACCTAAATATTTACAGGACGCCGATGTCGTCTTGGCCATGTACCATGACCAAGGACTTCCCGTTCTCAAGTCACAAGGATTTGGCAAATCGGTAAACATCACCTTAGGTTTACCTTATATTCGTACCTCGGTTGACCACGGTACGGCGCTCGATCTCGCGGGTACAGGCAAGGCCGATATTGGCAGTTTTGTCTGTGCTCTGAATAAAGCCATTGAGTTATCCTCAAAGAACTAAACGATTACATTATTAATGAGCAACAAAGTACATTTAGGCCACACGGCCAGAAAGCGTTTCGGACAAAACTTCCTTACCGACGGCAATGTGATTGACCGCATTGTGGGTGCAATTGCACCCGATAATCACCATGTGATGGTCGAAATCGGCCCTGGCCTTGGTGCCTTAACTGAACCTGTAGCCGATGCTGTGGATAATCTGACTGTCGTCGAACTCGACCGCGATCTGGTTGAACGCTTACATCAACACCCAGTCCTTAAAGATAAACTGACCATCCACCAAGGTGATGCACTGCAGTTTGATTTTGGCCAACTGAGTGTGCCAGGCAAAAAGATGAAAGTGTTCGGTAACTTACCTTACAACATTTCAACGCCGCTGATGTTCCACCTGTTCGAATTTGCCGAACAGATTGAAACGATGCACTTTATGCTACAAAAAGAAGTGGTACTGCGCTTATCGGCAAGCCCAGGCTGTAAAGCCTATGGCCGTTTAACGGTCATGGCACAATACTTCTGCCAAGTGGTTCCGGTTCTCGAAGTGCCGCCCCACAGCTTTACCCCTGCCCCTAAAGTGGACTCAGCAGTCGTACGCTTATTGCCATACGCCGTAAAGCCGTTCCCTTGTAAAGATGTGACCGTACTACGCCACCTTTGTACTACCGCATTCAACATGCGTCGTAAGACTCTGCGTAATAACTTAAAGCACATGTTATCTGACGATGAGTTCGAGCAGTTAGGGATTGACTCAAGTCAACGCCCAGAACAGATTAGCGTGCAGCAGTATGTTGCTATGGCTAACATGGTTTGCGATAAGAAAGCATAAATATGTCAGGGCACTTAGGTGCCCTTAGACCAGAGCCTAGGAACAAGAATGAGCGCATTGGACACCTCCATTCGGGTCGAAGTCAAAACTGAGTATATAGAGCAGCAGTCCTCGCCCGAGGATAAAAAGTACCTCTTCAGTTACACCATCACTATCATTAATTTAGGTGAGCAAGCGGCTAAACTTGAAACTCGTCACTGGATAATCACTGATGCCAATGGCAACACCAGTGAAGTCCAAGGTGCTGGTGTTGTCGGTGAAACACCAACCATAGCGCCGAATACTGCCTATCAATACACCAGTGGTACTGTGCTCGATACGCCACTTGGCATAATGCACGGCACTTATGGTATGGTCAGCGAATCGGGTGAGCGTTTCCAGGCGACAATCCGTCCCTTCCGTTTAGCGACCCCAGGCTTACTACATTAATATCGTTAGGAAAGGGGTACTGTGGCGCATTATTTTGTTGGTGATATTCAAGGCTGTTTCGCTGAGTTACAAAAATTACTCGCTAAGGTCGATTTTAATCCTTCCCGCGATGAACTCTGGGCTGTAGGTGATCTTGTTGCACGTGGACCTGACTCCTTAGCTACGCTACGTTTTTTTCGCTCCTTAGGTGATTCCGCTAAAACGGTTTTAGGTAACCACGATCTCCATCTAATGGCATTACACGGTAAGCTCAAGCGCGCTAAACCCAGCGATAATCTCACTGAAATTCTAGAATCCCCCGATATCTCAGCCTCAATTGACTGGCTGAGACAACAACCTCTTATGCGTGAATTACCTGAACACCAACTCATTATGAGTCATGCGGGTGTACCACCTCAGTGGTCGCTGGAGGTATTAAGAGAAGAATCCGCACTCGTCAGTCGCGCCCTCAAGCACGATGATTATCTTGAGACATTAATAAGCCAAATGTATTCAGATACCGCCGAGCAATGGGATCCAAGTGCAATTGGCATAGAACGCTTACGTTATTGCATCAATGCATTAACACGCATGCGCTATCTTTATGTCGATGGCCGACTTGATTTTGATTGCAAACAACCTCCTGAAAACTGTACTAATCCACAACTCAAACCTTGGTTTGAGTTTGCTTCGCCGCTGCGCCAAAGTTATACCTTAGTATTTGGCCATTGGGCTGCGTTGATGGGCAAGGTCGACGATACTAAATTAAAGGCTTTAGATACAGGCTGTTGCTGGGGTGAGCACTTAACCTTATGGCATCTTGAAAAAGACCAAAAAATTACGCAAAAAAAGTTAAAAAAGAGTTAAACTAAAACAGCTTAAAGTCGATAACAGACTGAGCCGCCTAACCCTGAATATCACCCTGTTTTCATTTGGAAAAATATAATAAAAATCGGAGTATCCTATGAAATTTAATGTAGCCACCAGAGTGATTGGCGGATTTGGTATTGTCACACTTTTACTCGTGTTGCTAGGATTTACATCTTATTTAACCAACAATAGCCTAAAAGCCAGCTCTGCTATGATGCAAGAATTAAGCTTGCCCGCGCTGAAATCGACAAACCACCTTAGTGAAGCATTGAGTGAGCAACAAAGACAAATCCTCATTGCCTATAACACCCCTAGATCAGCAAATATCCCGAATATTCGTAAAGTGTTTGAAGACCACGGGACTCAGTTCAAAAACGAAATTGCCACCCTGACTCAGTTAGTCAAGAGCCAGCAGAATCTATCTTCTTTAATTGCCCAATTAAGCGGCAGCTTTGCCACCTTTGAGCGAGATAGTATTGCCATGATCGCCGAACGTGAGGCCTCATTGAGCAAGCAAGAACAGCTCGTTGAACTAAAGAAAAAGCTCGAAAATGCCGCCGATGATGCCTCATCAGAACTGCTCGATATTGTTGATTTAGAAAGCAGTCAAAATCCCGATGAGCAGAGTCTTGCTGCATCAGCCAGCGCTATTGATACTAGTCTCGGAAATATCATCACCACTATTGCAGATTTAGTAACAAATGACGAAGACAGTAAGCACGAACTGATCTCAAAGGAACTTGACTACATTATCAGCGAAACCAAGAACAAACTTGAATATGTGAATCGTCACGGTCAAGGTATCGTCGAAGCGGATACCTTAAGCTCGGTCACTAAAGATATCGAAAAAGTATTAGCGCTCGTCACCGGTCCGCAATCTATGTTGCTGCTAAAATCGAGTCAGCTCTCCCACTCCAAAGAAGCTGTGATAAAACTTGGCATTATCGAAAATGATGTAAAAGTCATCAATTCCAACATGAATGATGTCAGCGATAACATCGAACTTGTTGCCGCGAACATGAGCAATGACACTATAGCCAAGATTGACTCTGCCAGCATACAAACCATGATTGTCGTGTTAATAGCAATCGTTGTCGCTGTGATTGTGAGTTTTGCTGTGGTGAATCCGTTAAAACGCTCACTCAGCCAAGTGAACAATGCCCTGAACGTCTTAGCCTCAGGTAACCTTACCCATAAACTAGATGACTCTGGACACGATGAATTTGCCGAACTAGCAAAAAACTGTAATCGTCTCGTCGATAGCTTACGCAGTTTAATCATAGGTATTTTAGATAGGTCAAATCAACTTGCCGCGGCAGCCGAACAAACATCAGCAATCACAGCGCAAACCACCTCAGGCATACAAGAACAAAAAAGCCAAGTTGACCAAGTGGCTACTGCGACAACTGAACTTAGCTCTAGTGCTCAGCAGGTGTCTTTAAGTGCCAATCAAGCCCTTGAGCAAATCAAACAGGCTGATCAAGAAACTCAGCACATGCGTGCCATTGCACAAGAGAACAAACTGACTATTTTGGCTTTAGCCGATGAAGTGGCCAAAGCGGGCGTTGTGATCAATAAAGTGCAGTCGGACAGCGCCTCTATTGGCTCAATTTTGGATGTGATCCGTGGTATTGCAGAACAGACTAACCTACTCGCCCTTAACGCCGCTATTGAAGCCGCCCGTGCGGGTGAACAAGGTCGTGGTTTTGCGGTAGTTGCCGATGAAGTGCGTAGTTTAGCCTCACGCACTCAAGTGTCGACCCGAGAGATCCAACAGATGATCGAAGTGTTGCAGCAAGGTGCAGAGCAAGCCGTTGCCGCCATGGATATGGGGCGTGCTCAAGCCAACGCCTGTGTTGAAAAAACGGAGCAAGCCAACATTGCCCTCGAGACCATTAGCCAATCTGTGCATAAGGCCTATGATTCTGGCACCCATATCGCCCATGCTGCGCAGGAACAGAATTTAGTAAGCCAGCAAGTTTCTGAAAAACTAGAGCATATTGCAGCAATTTCAGAAGAAACCGCTATCGGTGCAGATCAAACGGCTCAGTCTAGCCATCAAGTCGCCAAATTAGCCGAAGAACTCCAAGCTTCGGTCGGTGAATTTAGAGTCTAATGTTTATCACCACTAAAACCTAGGGTCGCTTAGCGGCCCTTTCTTTTGAGACGAATTCACTTGCCTATCTTACTGACGACTCGAACTGTCCGGCCTTTGCACAAATTAAGGCCATAAAAAATGCCAAACTTAAGTTTGGCATTTTTATCTAGCTTAATGCTAGATACTTGATATTAGACGTTTAATATAACGTAGCCGCAAATAGGGCTAAAGTGCCGCTAAGTTCAAATCCGCATTACTCTTCTTCACCGCCAGCTGCAGCGCCAAGACGCTCTTTCACTGCAGCGGTAATTGGGCTAGCACCATGGCCGTTTGCTTCAGCCCAAGCTTGGATAGTCATCCCATCAGCTTCAGCGACACTCAATTCAGTCGCCGACAAACGCTTAGCCACAAACTCACCGGTATCGTTCGCACTCGCACCGTAAGCGGTGCGCAATAGACTTGCACCATCGCAACTGATACCACTGTAAATCTGACGTAACTTAACGCGGCTTTCTTTTAACTTTTTACGTAAGCGGTTTTTGTCGTTAGCTTTTACATAATCACAAAGACTCGCTACGAGTGGATCTTCCCCCGCAACAGCAGAGGTTGGTACAGCAATAGAACTAAATCCAATCAACGCAGCCAAGGCCACAGGCATAAGACGCATCCGATACTCCTTAATACTTTCTTATAGTTTTATTATCAATTCTGTATGGGCTGCATCTATTGTCTAAATGATATTGACCTCTTGGCTTTAGCTCTCGTTCGAAATCTAGGATAACGAAATAGGCTATCTCTTTCCGTGAAAACTAAATGTCCGATATGATGCAATACGTTAGATAAACTGACGCCCCATACACACAGGGTATACAACAGAAGCTGCAATTTAACATTTTTTTACCAAATTGATAAAGCGATATTCCAAACCAGCCGCATTTATACTCGACAAAGATTCAGTTTCCTTCCAAGTCCCATCGGCCCAGTGGGGGAAAAATGTATCGCCTTTCACCTCAAGATTGATTTGCGTCAAATATAAGATATCGGCGCAGGGCAATAACTCGGCATAAAGCTGGCCACCACCTATAACCACTAACTCTTCACACTCACCAGCAGCTTGTTTGGCTGCATCAAATGAGGTCACACAGGTCACGCCCTCAATCACAAGATCCGTTTGGCGTGAAATCACTATGTTATGTCGACCAGGAAGGGGCCTACCGATTGACTCAAAGGTCTTACGTCCCATCACAACAGGCTTGCCTAGGGTCATCGCTTTAAAGTGACGCAGATCTTCTGGAAGATGCCATGGCATTTTATTATCTTTTCCGATGACTCGATTGTTTGCCATCGCGGCTATCATAGCAATGCGCATGCTCACTCCTGTTTTATAGAAATAGAATTATTGAATGACGGGGCGGGTCCTGAAATACAGCAAACTCGGCATGGCCAAACCCACAGCTAACGCCCCTAGAATAAAGACAGTTTTGAGGCCATTACTAATCACTTGCCCCGTCAGTTCAGGACTGACTTGAGATTGAGCGGTCAATTGCACTAAGGCAATCACAGTATTAAATGCATAAGTGCCTGGGATCATAGGAATAATCGCAGCGACAGCATACATTAAAGGTGGCGCTAAGTGGCGCTTACCAAACCCTATGGTAATAATCCCTACTAATGCCGCGGCGGCGAAGGTTGCCCACTCGATTGGCAGACCAAACTGTAACATTAAAGTACGGGAACTATGGCCAATGGCTCCCGCTAAAGCGCAGTAAGGAAGAAATCGTTTAGGAACATTAAATACCATAGCAAATCCTACGGCGGGGATGGCAGAGAAAAAAGCATCGTGCAGCAGCGTTATCAGTAATTCCATCATAGGAAAATTCCGCCGATCTGCATCGCAATCGTAATGCCAATCACAGAAGAAACGGTCAGCAAAGTAGCATGACCCCAGCGGGATATACCGACATTCATGTGCCCTTTTACCATGTCGGAAATCGCATTAATCATCGGAAAACCCGGCACTAACATCAGCACACTCGCGGCCATAGCAGCCTTAGGAGTTTCACTTAACTCAAACAAATAACCCGTTTGAGCCAGCATGCTGGTGACGAAAGCTGTGATGGCAAAATTGACTAATAAATTAAAATGCCGCTTAGCAATTGCTAAACGTACCGACATACCCACTGCCGCGGCAAAAAAAGTAATCACGCATGCAGTGAGATCGCCATTAAATAAATGACAGAAGCTAGCACACGACAGGCCAATCATGAATACCACTAAGCTAGGAGGATAGGTTTTAGGTTCAATCCGCGCCAAGCGTTTACGCACTTCATTTGGGCCATACAGCCCTTTTTCAGCGAGTAAACAGATACGTTGTAATTCACAGACGACTGTCATGTTAATGCCATGCTCACGAATACGACGAGTAGTTGTGATACAGCGACCATGAACCAAACTGGTTAACACGAGGGAATTTGAGGAAATAGAGAGTTCTACGCTAGCAAGACCTAAAGCCTGGCCTAGACGCTGGCTGATTTCTTCAACTAAATCAGATTCCGCGCCGTAGGCCAGTAGCAATTGTGCAGCACGCACAACTTGCCGAGTAATATCATTTTGAGTATCAGCGTACACAGAACTCTCAAAACTCAAAGATTACTATTATCTTTGGTAAATAACTTCTACGTCGTAGTCGTCATCATCAAAGTCGTCGTCATCATCTTCATCAACATAATCTTCATTCAATGAATCAAGGTTTGCTTGATGATAATTATCCCACTTGAACTCAACTTCACTATCTGGGTCGACTTCATTGTCTTCAGGTGGAAGACTCGCAATATAATCGAGGAGTTTTAATGCCAACTCACTGGTACCGTCGCGGTTATAGGCGGAGATAGTATAAACATCGCCTTCCCAACCCATTTCTTTAACGATACGATCAACCTTCTCTTGCAGCTCTTCTTCAAGCAGCAGATCGGTTTTGTTAAAGACTAACCAACGCGGCTTACTCGCCAACTTTGGAGAATATTTCTCAAGCTCACCTACGATAGCGCGCGCAGACTCAACCGGATCGGTTCCGTCAATCGGCTCAATATCTATGATGTGCAGCAGAATACGACAACGCTCAAGATGCTTTAAGAAGCGAATACCTAAACCCGCACCATCGGCAGCACCTTCGATGAGACCAGGAATGTCCGCAATCACAAAACTTTGCCCAGGACGTGGATTAACCACACCTAAGTTAGGCACCAGTGTTGTAAACGGATAATCAGCCACTTTCGGCGTTGCACGGGAAACCGCACGAATGAATGTCGACTTACCCGCGTTAGGCATGCCAAGCAAACCAACGTCAGCCAGCAGTAACAACTCTAATTTAAGGCTACGAACTTCACCAGGTGTCCCTAACGTCTTTTGACGTGGAGCACGGTTAGTACTGCTCTTAAAACGAGTGTTACCTAAACCATGGAAACCACCTTTGGCAACCAATAGCTTTTGACCGTGGGTTGTTAAATCCCCAAGGACTTCTTCAGTATCATGATCGACCGCGCGAGTACCAACAGGAACTTTTAAGATCAGATCTTTACCGCTATGACCAGTACAATCACGGCCACGACCATTTTCGCCACGTTCAGCCATGTGAAAACGTTCAAAACGGAACTCGATCAAAGTGTTGAAGTTTTCGTCAGCCTGCAGAAAAACACTGCCACCGTCGCCACCATCACCACCATCAGGACCACCATCAGGTACATACTTTTCGCGCCTAAAGCTAACACAACCGCTACCGCCGTCGCCTGCTTCGACCCTAATTACTGCCTCATCGACAAACTTCATACTTACTCCTGGCACCACTGAATGAAGCAATTATACCGTCTAACTTCATTGGTCGCCAAAAAACTCGAGATACTTTGCTCCCAATCTTACCTGTCAATGCTCATTCTTGGTAATCATTTACCAACTCAAGCATCTACACGGCGTAAATAGAAGCACAAAAAACAGAAAGCCCCACCAATGGCGGGGCTTTAACAGTATAAGCTAGGTTCGAAAGTTAAGCTTCGATGCTAATAAACTTACGGTTATTAGCGCCTTTAACTTCGAATTTAACTTTACCGTCAGTCAGAGCAAACAGAGTATGGTCACGACCAATACCTACGTTTACACCAGCGTGGAATTTAGTACCACGTTGACGAACAATAATGTTACCAGCTAGAACTGATTCACCGCCAAAGCGCTTAACACCTAGACGTTTACTTTCTGAATCGCGGCCGTTACGAGTAGAACCGCCAGCTTTTTTATGTGCCATGAGTTAGACTCCTATTATGCGTTGATAGCAGTAATTTTAACTTCAGTGAACCACTGACGGTGGCCCATTTTCTTGTCGTGGTGCTTACGACGACGGAACTTAACGATAGTAACTTTATCGCCACGACCGTGACTTACAACTTCAGCAACGACTTTTCCGCCAGCTACTAAAGGAGCACCAACATGCACTGTTTCGCCATCAGCGATCAAAAGAACTTGATCGAACTCGATAGTTTCGCCAGTTGCAACTTCTAACTTTTCTAAACGTACTGTGTGGCCTTCAGCTACACGGTGTTGTTTACCACCACTTTGAAAAACAGCGTACATAGCTATTTTACTCCAATTCCTAACACGCGGGCTCATTCTTGGATGAGGCAGGGTGCTACAAAAACTTTATTGACAATGGGCGCGGAGTTTACGCGAAGAATCTAACTCTGGCAAGCCCTAATTAGGAAAGAATAAAAAAAGACCGGATTAACTCTCACATTAGTTGAGCTAGTGCTGTCATATGTCAGAATTTTAGGTAAAATTCATTTCATTATAACACGTGAGCCTAAACAGGGGCCGGGTACGTAATGACCCCACAACCAGAGTCTATTATGGATTTAAACGCTATTCGTCAACTGGCTGACACTGATATGCAAGCAGTCAATCAGCTGATATATAAACAGCTTGAATCAGATGTCGCCCTAATTAATCAATTAGGTTTTTACATTATTAATGGTGGTGGTAAACGTCTTCGTCCTCTGCTGTCGGTTTTAGCCGCACGTGCGGTGAGCTACGAAGGCGAAGCACATCTTAAGCTAGCGGCGATTATTGAGTTTATCCATACAGCCTCATTGCTCCACGATGATGTCGTTGATGAATCGACGTTACGCCGCGGACGAGAAACCGCCAATGCACTGTTTGGCAATAGTGCCAGTGTGCTAGTCGGGGATTTCCTTTATACCCGCTCATTCCAGATGATGACTGAACTTGACAACATGAAAGTGCTCAGAGTGTTAGCTGATACGACTAACGTGTTGGCCGAGGGTGAAGTCTTACAGCTGATGAATTGTAATGACCCAGACACCACTGAAGAAAGCTATATGCGGGTCATTTATTGCAAAACAGCCAAGTTATTTGAAGCCGCTACGCTACTCGCGGGCGTGCTAGCAGGTGCAACGCCTGAGCAAGAAACCGCCTTAGGCAACTATGGTAAGTATCTCGGCACCGCCTTTCAGCTTACCGACGACTTACTCGACTATACCGCCGACAGTGACGAGCTAGGTAAGAATATCGGTGATGACCTTGCCGAAGGTAAACCGACGCTGCCACTCATCTATGCCATTGCCCATGGCACAGACGAAGAGAAACAGCTCATACGTCAAGCAATTGAGCAAGGTGATGGTACTCAGGCCATAGATAAAATCGTAGCAGCACTGCACCATTGCGGCGCGTTAAACTACACCCAACAAAAAGCAATTGAAGAATCAGAGAAAGCGATCGCGGCGTTATCTGCTTTACCCGATAGCGACTATAAGCAAGCCTTAGTAACGCTAGCTAAGATTTCGGTCGACAGAAACCACTGACTTGCTAACTAATGTAGTTTCGCCCCAATAAAAAAGGTCTTACTCAGTAAGACCTTTTTTATTGCTTTAACCACAATCCTAAAATCAAACCTGCCAAAGGATCGGCGTTTCGCCCCGCTCAAGCAATAATTGATTCACTTGAGAGAAATGCCCACAACCAAAGAAACCGCGATAAGCCGATAAAGGTGAAGGATGCGGTCCTGTGAGCACTTGATGTTGCGGTGCGTTAACGACTTGACCCTTTTTAATGGCATGACTGCCCCAAAGCACGAAAATAATCGGCTGAGTCTGCCGATTTAATAATTCCAGCACCGCAGTCGTAAAGACTTCCCACCCGGCTTTGGCATGGGAATGCGCCTTGCCTTGCTCAACGGTCAGCACCGTATTGAGCATCAATATCCCCTGCTCCGCCCATGCGGATAAATCGCCATGGGATGGCACAACAAAACCTTCAATATCCGTCGCTAATTCTTTGTACATATTGGCTAAAGATGGCGGTGGTTTTATCCCGCGTTTAACCGAAAAACATAAACCATGGGCTTGATCTGGGCCGTGATAGGGATCCTGGCCAATCAAAACCACTCTGACTTGTTCAAGGGGCGTCATACTAAAAGCATTGAAAACATCAACTTCGGGTGGATAAACCACTTTCCCAGCCCTGCGTTCATTGTCAACAAATGCGCTTAGTTGCTGAAAATAAGGCAAAGCTCTTTGCTCATCGATAAATGTTTGCCATGTCGCCTGAGTCACTATTTTACTTCCTCAATTCTATAATCGGGTTAGCTTAAAAGTCCTGTAGTGGTATGGCAAGTTTGCAGACCTTACCTGCCGCTAGGTAATACCACTAAACCTGCTAGGTCTCACGTTAAGACTTTCAATTTAAAACATTCGAAATTAAGTGATATAGTGCGCCCATTCTCGCACACTCTGATACGTAATGATGATCCAACATTCTGATAAATCAATTCAAAGACATCAAACGGGTTTCACCTTAATTGAACTTGTGGTGGTCATCATAGTGCTCGGTATTTTAGCCGTAGTGGCCCTGCCAAAATTTATCAATGTGCAACAAGATGCGCAAATTGCAACAGTTAAAGCGGCAGGCGGAGGCTTTAAATCAGCCATCAATCTGGCACGTTCCGTATGGGCTGTAAAAGTAGGCTCAGGTCCAAAAGAGGATTTACCCGTATTTGGTACGGCACAATCCGAACAAATAGATTTCAACGCCTTCGGTTGGCCAGCACAACACTATATCCATGGCAATGAGGCCTCTCCGGCACTCGATAATGTCGAAGACTGTATATCGGTATGGGAAGTATTATTTCAAAATGCCCAGCCGAGTGTCTCGCGCTTGGATATTGATGCGACTGAAACCGACTATAAAGCCAGTTATACCGATCCTGGCCAGTGCACTTATTTGTATCGAACAAACGATAAACTGTCGATTAATTATGACTCCCACTCAGGAGTCGTCATTACCGACACAGATCCCAATAGTTAATGCCTGACGATTCCTTCTTACACCAATTAAGTTAGAATCGAACTTTAATCTGTTACTTTTTTAGAGTGAACGCCATGACCGACACGAGCAGCACCACCATTTACGAACTTGCCGATCAGTTTATTGCCTTAGCCAATCAGCTAAGCCAACAAGAAGCAGATGTAGGTAAAGTTGGCACAGCACTCCGTTTTGCCGCAGCACGTTTTAATGCCTTCGAAGCCGCGATTAAATCAGCGGATCTCGGTGCAGAAAAAGAGAGCGCATTAGAATGGTTTAGCAGTGAATTCAAAGAAATGCTGAGTGACAACTTAGACGACCACATTGCCAATCCACCCATTATCCAAGAAAGTGTGGCAGAAGAAGCTGATAATTCTGTGCAAATGTTTAAAGGCTAATCACGCCTTGATTTAAATGCATAGCCATAAACAAACACGCCATCGATTGATGGCGTGTTTGTTATTTAAAACCAATGATTTTAGATAGATCGCTAAAGCGTGTACACCACACGGATCGCCAGCAATATCAATACTACGCCGGACAACTTATCAATTAACCCCGCCTTTTCTCTCAACTTAGGCAACACACTCGAGTGGGATAGCAATAAGGCTATCAAAGTGTACCAAAGACCATCGACTACTAACGGTGTAAAAACAATTAATGCTTTAGCCGTCATGCTATCAGCGACCATCACAAATTGGCTGAATAACGCAAGAAAAAATAGCATTATCTTAGGGTTGAATAAAGAAATAGCGATACCATCACGGGCTGCAGTTAAGGTATCTGTCGCCTCCCCTGCAGCCAATTTAGCTTGCATACCGCCATTGGAACGCAGCGCTTGAACTCCCATCCAAGCAAGGTATAAGGCACCGAGAATCGCAATGCCATTAAAGATTAAGGGTGCCTTTTTAAGCACTACGGCTAAGCCTAGTAACGTCACCAGCGCATAGATCCCAATCCCTATCGAGTGTGCCCAAGCACAGACGATACCCTTCCCCCGCCCACCACCTAAAGTATGACGTACTACCATAGTCAAACTTGGGCCCGGCGACATAGCCCCCAAACAACAAATAGCCAATAAACCTAACCAAGTACTCCAACTCATTGATGACACCTTTCGCCGAATAAAAAAGCCCACTGCTGGGCCTTAAACTTGCTTGCTATTCTAACATCGCGTCATCAAGGCGTTAACGCTAATAAATCCATTTTCAATAAATGAACAGTCATTTAAGAGAACCCCAAATGCGATAATCCCATAAATTCACACTGATTTAAGCCGTTAACCGCTAAGATTAGCGCTAACCTAAGTCTTTATAGCCAAACCTTAATACCTAAGCCTTCATCGCTATTATCACAAAGGCGATTCTCAATCAGGAAATTTTATGAACACTATAACGCTGATCAGTATTTTTATTCTTTGCCTATTAATAGGTGCGATCTTATTACTGCTTTGGCAAAGACAAAAAGGTAAAACCATACCGCTGACGGTGATTTTTGTGCTGGGATTTTTCGCCTTAGGGCTCAGTGCTATTATTGGATTTGTGCACAAAAGCGAGGATTACCAAGCCTATCAAAAACTACAATGGCACACCTTAGCCCCAGAGAAAATCGCGCCTCTGGTTGCCCAAGGCTATACCGTCTTTGTCGATATTACCTCTGATTGGTGCACCATCTGCCAAACGAATAAAGCGGAAGTCACCCACAGGGAGCAAATTGTAAATGCCTTGATGGCCGACAATATCATTCTGATGCAAGGAAACTGGAGTGAGGCGAATAAAACGATTGAAACCTATATGCGCCACGAAGGAGTGCCCGGCACGCCCTACAATAAAATTTATGGTCCAAGCGCCCCCAATGGAATTCTCTTACCGCCAAAACTCAGTATGAGTGATGTGTTAAATGGTTTAGTTGCCGCGCAAACGAATCGTAGCTAAGTACTAAACCATATTTAAGACGAGTCAAATACGAATAAAAAAAGGCTGCATTGCAGCCTTTTTGCTTACTTCACTTCTATTTATAAAAGCCAAATTTCTTGAAAGGTGGGTTAGAAATTGCTTCTATAAATTGGCTTACTCATTAAAAACGGTAATTCACTCGACCATAGTAGAAACCGCCGTTGTAATCGAATGGCCCACTTTCATAGTAAACGCCACCGAGTTCACCCAAGGTCCCTTCTTTCAGCTTTTGCGCTTCTTGATCAAATAGATTATTAGCCCCCACCGCCAGTGTTAAGCCATCAAGTAATTGATAGCTCATTTCAAGATCGACGGTCACTGCAGCATCAGCCATTTCTGAACCCCAATCAGAGGTATCATCAGCGTGAGTCGCATAGTACTCACCAAAATAGTTACCACGCAGTGACAGGGTTAACTTGTCCCAAGACTGTGCCCAAGTTAAGGTGGCACGATGTGCAGGGATACCATCTTCTAGACGGCGAACCTTGCCTTCATCAGTGGTTTCGGGATCGTACTTATCAACGCTGGTATCGGTCCAACCATAGGCAAGACTGAACTTAGCATTACCTGATAGGATTTCCGCATCATAGGAAGCGACGATATCGATACCTTGAGTAGTAGTATCAAAGTCATTGGTGTAATAGCTCACACCTTGGATTAACTCAGGGAACTCAACCCCAGCGGCACGTAAGGCATCATAATCTTTAGCCTCAACATCAATCTTACTCGACTGTGCAATACGGCCCTCTACGCCAATGTTGTAGTAATCGACCGTTAAGAAGAAGCTTTCGTACTCATATACAGCCCCAATCGCATAACTAATCGACTCTTCTGGCTTTAACACTTCACCACCGTAAAATGCCGCAAGCGGATCGGTTGGGGGGGCAATAAAGGTCTGGATCAATTCACCATCGATGATCGATGTCTGGGTATTCACCACGTTTTCTTGGCCAACCGTTGGAGCACGAAAGCCGGTGCTGTGTGAGGCGCGGAACGACAATTCATCCGTTGCAGAATACTGCAACGTCAATTTGTAATTTAACGTATCACCAAAGGTTGAAAAGTCTTCGTAGCGCAGTGCTAAACCGAGTAACCAGTCATCACTTAAATAAGCTTCTAAATCAGTATAAATACCTATGTTATGACGTGAGTTTTTACCCGCAGACTCTGGGCCAAAGCCTTTAAAACCATGCGCACCAATGTTGAAACCTTGACTAGCATAAGGGCCAGCAATCCACGAGGCTTCATCACCTTGAGAAATCTCAAACGACTCATTTCGCCATTCAAAACCAGAAGCAAAACTAATGTCTTCAATGCCTCCTAAGGTTATGAAGCGCGAGAAATCGAGGTTAACGGTAGTTTCAACTTGCTCATAAGCTCCCGTATCGAAATCCGTCGGGGTATCTAATCCCAGTGATGGATTCAACGAATTTTTAAGACCAAAACTGGCTTTGTTCGCCCCCGTACCAGCACTGAAATCATAATTCCATTCACCGATATCGCCTTTTACACCTGCGAAGAAGGACATATCTTCAATGGTGCCGGTGAACTGTGGCGTATAGCCACCTGGAAATATCTGGTTCATAGCAAAGCAATTTGGGTCGGCAACCATCGCCTTGTATGCATCAGTGTCGAGTACGTTGCCGTCACTTCCATCAGCATTTTTAGGGATCGGTACGAGTCCACATGTTGATGGATCACCATTTACAGCGCCCACAAGTAAATTCTGACCACCATCATTGGAATACACATTGCTACGATTTTGCGGGTAACGATAATAGAAACCTCCCACGGCATCGCGGGAAGACAGATTACCAAAGGCATAGGCATGCATATTGGCATTAATGTCTAAGCCTGAGTTGATGAACACTGAATAGTCATCATTAATCTCAGGATTACCCCACACTTGAGCGGGGTCATTGATCGCGGTATTACCCTGCTCGGCTAAGTTAGCCGCATCAGGACGCTGCACACTACGACTAGTGGAGTCAGCATTTTTATACTGGAAGCTCAAATTGACGAAGCCATTTTCAGTCACAGGTAAACCGACATCACCTTCGACCGTAGTTGTAGCACCATCACCCTCGTAATATTCTCCTTGGGTCACAGTGATGGAACCACCCTCGGAATTATCTTTTAAAACAAAGTTCATGACTCCGGCAATCGCATCCGACCCATACTGCGCCGCAGCGCCGTCGCGTAACACTTCAACTTGCTTTAATGCAGAACCAGGAATAACTGAGATATCAGGACCTTGAGCGCCATCGTTAATACCACCACCTTGAAACGCAATCACAGATGCACGGTGACGACGCTTACCGTTGACTAGCACTAGCGTACTGTCTGATGGCAAACCCCGTAAATTAACGGGACGAACTAAGGTTGCTGCATCACTAATGGGTTGAGCGCGTGAGTTAAACGATGGCACCGAAGTCACTAACATATCAATCATGTCAGTCGAACCATTCTTTTTAAGGTCGTCACTACTAATAATATCAATAGGAACGGGGGAATCGCCGATTGAGCGTGGCGCAGCACGGGACCCTACAACTGCAATTTTTTCAACGTTCTCATTTTTAACAGCCGTCTCATCTTCTTCTGCTATTGCCTGCGGACTGATTAAACTACCAGACAAGGCTAGAGTAATCGCCAAACTCACTGCACTTAATCCAAACTTCTGCTTCTTTGAGGTCATCATATTCATCCCAACTGCTTATTATTTTTAGAATACCTGACCTGCTTTGTGCGATTCTCGTCCCTAAACCTTGCTACCACGGCCAACACAAAATCACATTGCACAAACATTTTTATAACATAAATTAAACAATATCCAATGTTAAATCAGACTTTTGAATGAATATTAGTCATTTATCTTTTATATCAATTTCTTAGATGAAAATATTTTTTAGAGGATGGCATCAAGTAAAATGTATTCGAACGGCAAAAAGTGTGAGCAGAAAAATCACCAAAGAAAAAATGCTTAAAGGGCATAATCAAAAACACGATATATCGCGTCACAGTACTTAAGGTATACTCAGAAAATACCGCCAAAATCAGAGTAAGACAGATGACCAATAAGATTTCAGTCAATAATGAAAAATCAATAGATAAGCATTTCTTACCGGAAAACCAGTTACTGCTCAACGCTGTCGGCGAAGGTATTTATGGATTTGATTTAAGCGGTAATGCGGTGTTTATCAATCCGGCAGCCGAACGCATGACGGGTTGGAAGAATGAAGAGCTACTCGGTAAAAACATCCATAACTGCCATCATCACAGTCATGCAGATGGCAGTCATTATCCCCAAGAGGATTGTCCAATTTACAACACCTTAAAGGATGGGATCACCCGAGAAATCACCCACGATGTATTTTGGCGTAAAGATGGCAGTAGCTTCCCCGTTCATTACAGTTCCACCCCTGTTTACCGTGACAATCAACTGATTGGCGTAGTCGCGATATTTCGCGACATTAGTATTCAAAAACAAACAGAGCAGTCATTACGCCAAGCCCTAGCCCAAGTACAAGCACTCTCGGAGCGACTCGCCTCTGAAAATCATTATCTACAGGCAGAGTTGGCAGACAAAACGGGTGATGTGGATATTTCGGGTGCCAGTACAGTGATCCGCCATATGATCCAGCAATTGCACATGGTGGCCAATACCGACAGTACTGTGCTCATTTGTGGTGAAAATGGCACAGGAAAAGAACTCGTTGCCCGTAACTTACATCAGCTCAGTCGCCGCAAAGATAAACCCATGATCAGTGTCAACTGTGCCGCGTTTTCGGCATCTTTACTAGAAAGTGAACTCTTTGGTCACGAGAAGGGGGCATTTACTGGTGCCACAAGCCGCCGTAAAGGTCGCTTCGAACTTGCTCATCAAGGCACACTGTTCCTCGACGAAGTCGCTGAACTCAGTTTAGAAGCCCAATCAAAGCTACTGCGAGTCATCCAAGAACAATCCTTTGAACGTCTCGGTGGCAGCGAAACCATTCAAGTGGATATTCGCTTAGTCGCCGCCAGTCACCACGATTTACTCAAGCGAGTCGAACAGGGATTATTTAGGATGGATCTCTATTACCGTTTGAATGTATTCCCTATTCAAGTACCACCACTGCGCGCAAGAATCGAAGATATTCCCGAACTCGTCAGCCATATTCTGCACAACTTGAATCGTAAGCTAGGTAAAAAAATTCGTGGAGTGAGCCAAAAAGGGCTACAAAAACTCATGGCTTATACTTGGCCCGGCAATGTGCGCGAACTGCAAAATATCCTCGAACGCGAAGCCATTCTATCCCAAGGAGATATTCTGCAGATCCACGCTATGCCGAGCAATAATCCCTTAGCTCAAACCCAAGGGCAAACCTTAGCGGAAGCGGAAGCGCTGCATATAGAACAAACCCTTAAGCGCTTAAACTGGCGCATATCCGGCCCACTCGGCGCAGCGAATGTCCTCGGTGTGCCCGCAAGTACACTGAGATCACGAATGAAAAAACTGGGGATCCAGCGTCAATCGAGTGAAATCTAATTCAAAACGAGCACACTAAAAACGCGATATATCGCCAATGTGTGATATATCGTGATCCGCATCTAGTTCCAATCACAAAATAATCATAAATATCATGATGTTGAGCCAATTAAAACTTGGCCTAGCGCTTGCTATAGGGAGGCGAATCTTATTTAAGCCGTTAGGACCCTTTATGCCCAAGAGCGAAGTTACCCCAAATTCTCCAAGTGTAAATAAGAGTGTGGGCGCGAAACCTGCCTCAGTAGAGCTACACATTCCGGTTAAAAACCTCTCTACTGAAACCGCAGCAAAGAGTCGTCTCCCCTCTGGCAATATCCATTTCCGTGAGCAAAAAGGTGATTTTCAGCGCCTGCGAACCATGATGAATAGCCTATTGATCGTGATGTTTTTCGCCCTGCCGTTTATTTCTATTGATGGCCGCCAAGCAATACTGTTAGATATCAGCCAACAACAGTTTTTTTTCTTTGGTATCACGCTCTGGCCACAGGACTTTACCTTGCTGGCATGGATTTTTATCGCCGCCGCCTTCGGTCTGTTTTTCATTACCGTATTTTGGGGCCGTGTTTGGTGCGGTTACCTTTGCCCACAAACAGCGTGGACCTTTATCTATGTGTGGATAGAAACGCGCATCGAAGGCAGCAGTAATAAACGTAAGCAGCTCGATAAAGCCCCTTGGACTAGCAGTAAAATCGGTAAAAGAAGTGCAAAACACCTACTTTGGGGTCTAACAGCTCTGCTCACTGGCTGTGGTTTTATCGGTTATTTTATTCCCGCCCGCGAACTTTATGTGGACATTTTGACGGGTAATGCCAGCTTCTGGGTGACAAGCTGGGTGTGGTTTTTCGCCATTTGTACTTATCTCAATGCGGGCTGGATGCGCGAGCAAATGTGCTTACATTGCTGCCCCTATTCACGTTTCCAAGCTGTGATGTTTGATGCCAACACTAAAACCGTGACCTATGATGCACAGCGCGGTGAAGCCCGTGGCCCTCGCAAACGTAAACAAGAGAACAGTCAAGATGGCCATACTTTAGGTGACTGTGTTGACTGTAATTTGTGTGTCGAAGTTTGCCCAACAGGGATAGATATTCGTAACGGCTTGCAATATGAGTGCATCAACTGCGGCGCCTGTGTCGATGCCTGTAATGAGACTATGTTGAAGTTCGATTACAAGCAGAATCTTATCGGCTATATGAGTGAAAATGATCTTAAGGGAGTGAATTACTCCTATTGGCGCTCGCCGCGTTTCTTAGGCTACGGTGCAGCGGTCATTATCATGTTTATCGTCATAGGGTTAGACTTAAATAGCCGCAGCGAGATCCAGCTTAACGTGATCCGTGATCGTCAAAGCTTGTACCGTGAAACCTCGGATAATAAAGTTGAAAATACCTATCAGCTGAAGATCCGAAACAAGACACAAGATACTAAGCAATATCAACTCGCCGTCGACAGTGAAATGCCCTTTAGCTTGATTGCCGATCCTATTATTACCTTGGCAGCGGGTGAACAAGTGGACTATCCCGTCACAGTATTAGCCGATAAGGATGCCATCCCCTCGGGGCGCAAAATTATCCAATTCTCGGTGACGGATGTTAAACAGCCAACACAACAAGTAAGCCAAGAAACCGGATTCTTCAGTCCTTAGCACTAAGCTTTTAGCGCTTAATATGAGTTACCGTAACATTGGTCATCATCAAATTAACTACCCAATCGGCGCTTGAGGAATCAACTCAAGCGCCGGTTAAAGGCAGAAATTTATCCCCAAATGACAACCTGATCTTTAACGTCTCATACATCGGAATCAAACCTTAAACACCTACAAAGCTGAAAATTTCCCCGTTAAACGGCGCATAGACAAAGCAAATTGAGCACATTCAATCTTAATCCTTAGAAACATAACGGTTACAAATTTTAAATTGTCTTTCCTTCAACTCTTATTTAGGTTTTGTGGTTCATTAGATAACTAAGCTTCTAAGATAACTAAGCTATAGTTAAGCACTCAGCTTTAGAGTAAAAATACTATTTGTTACATAAAGATACCGTTATTGGCATAAAGATGTTTTTCGCGATAAGCATTGACCTCTAGTGCTAACACCCTCTAATCTAAACACCTGTTTAACTCCAAAATAATAACAACTAAACATCATCTTTGAGGTAGTTCAGCATGGCATACGATCAAGACTCTCAACTCAAACTAAACTACTCATCACTGGTCGATCTGATCGAGAAAACCAGCTTGCGTTACGGTGATAAACCCGCCTATGCCTGTCTCGGTAAAACCAGCAGTTTTAACGAGATAGAACGCGATTCTCGTTACTTTGCCGCCTATTTACAAAATAAGACCACACTCAAACCGGGCGATCGCATCGCCATTCAATTGCCTAATATCACCCAATTTGTCATCGCGGCCTACGGCGCAATCAGGGCTGGGCTTATCCTTGTTAACACTAATCCCCTATATACCGAGCGTGAGCTCATCCATCAGTTCAATGATTCTGGTGCCAAAGCGATCGTGGTGTTATCCGATCTATTACCGACCTTAGCCAAAGTCATCGACAGCACCAAAATAGAATATGTCATTTCAACCCACCCTTTAGATTTGATCGATCCGCACGTACAACCTAAGACAGGCCTGAAGAATGTGGAGTTTTGCCAAATTTTAAAACAAGGCGCAGAGCTCCCCTTTAGCCGATTCATACCAAAACTCGACGACCTCTCGGCGTTGCAATATACGGGCGGCACCACTGGATTATCTAAAGGTGCCATGTTGACCCACGGCAATATGCTCGCTAATGCGGCGCAGGTAAAATCCCGCATCGCGAGCGTGATTGCCGAAGGGGAAGATATCTTCGTTGCACCGCTACCGATTTACCATATTTATGCGTTTATGGTGAACTTAGTGCTGTATTTCGAGTGTGGCGGCTGCTCGGTATTAATTCCAAATCCACGGGATATTAGCGGCTTAATTAAGACACTCGCCAAATATCCCTTCACTGGATTTGCAGGACTCAATACTCTGTTTGTCGCCCTATGCCATCAACCCGAGTTTAAAGCACTCGACTTTAGCCATTTAAAAATCACCATCTCGGGCGGCACAGCACTGACGGCCGCGGCGGCCAACATTTGGCAACAGACGACAGGCAACATGATCAGTGAAGGTTATGGGCTATCTGAAACTTCGCCGGTGATTTCACTCAATGCACCCGGTTATCAAAAACTAGGTACTATTGGTAAACCAGTGATTGGCACTGAGGTTAAACTCTTAGATGAAAACGACATTGAAGTGCCCTTAGGTAAGGCCGGAGAATTAGCTGCGCGCGGCCCACAAGTTATGCGGGGATATTGGAATAATCCGCAGGAAACCGCCAATGCTATGACTCAAGATGGCTTCTTCAAAACCGGCGATATTGCCATAGCAACAGCAGAAGGTTTCCATCAAATTGTGGATCGCAAAAAGGATATGATCATAGTTTCAGGCTTTAACGTTTATCCCAACGAAGTGGAAAACGTCCTAGCAAGCCACCCTAATGTGATCGAATGCGCCGTGGTGGGAGTAAAAGATGAGCACTCGGGCGAAGCGGTTAAAGCCTTTATTGTGCTAAAGGATGATAGCCAAGATCATCAACAGGCTAAAGAGGCTATTCTAACCTATTGCCGCGAGCAGTTAACCGCCTATAAATTGCCAAAAGTCATTGAATTTATGGCGCAATTACCTAAAAGTACCGTCGGCAAAATTCTGCGCCGCGAGCTAAAAGATAAAGCTTAAAAAACGCATTTAAAGGCAAAGCTAAGAAACAAAAACACAATAAAAGACCCAGTAAGCTAGCCTGAGCGTTTCAGCTAGCGACTGGGTTTTATTTTACCTAAATGGTCTCATTCAAGGCGCTGGCATTGGCCTCTTCGGTTAACAATTGCAGACTGGCAAATTCACGATATAACGCATTAGATTGCATCAGCTCTTGGTGGCGACCGCTGGCGACAATCTCGCCCTTATCAAACACAAAAATCCTATCGGCATTGATTACCGTCGATAAACGGTGAGCAATAATCAAAGTCGTTTTACCCGCCATCAATACATCCAGCGCTTGCTTCACTTTCTGCTCGCTTACCGCATCTAAAGCGCTGGTCGCTTCATCGAGTAACAATATCGGTCTGTTGGCTAAAATCGCCCGCGCAATGGCAATACGTTGCTTTTGTCCACCAGAAAGCCGCACACCACGCTCACCTAAATAGGTTTGATAACCTTCAGTAAACTCGCTAATAAACTCGTGGGCACGGGCCGCAATACAGGCATCTATCACTTCTTGCTCGGTGGCATCGACTCGACCATAACGCACGTTTTCAAGTACGCTAGTCGCAAAAATCACCGAGTCCTGCGGCACTAGAGCAAACTGCGACCGCAACTCCTGCGGAAGAAGATTTGCAATATCAATACCTTCCAGTCGAATACTGCCAGCGCTAGGCACATAAAAGCGTTGCAATAACTGGAACAAGGTACTTTTACCCGCGCCACTTGGCCCGACTAAGGCAACCCGCTCACCCGCGGCAATAGCCATATTGAGCTGTTTTAGCACTAAGGCATCATGCTCTGGATAGGCAAAATTGAGCCCTTCAATCATTAACTCGCCACTGACCTTGGCGGGTAAACTCACAGGATGAGTTGCAACGGGAATATCCACTTGTGTTTCAGCCAGTTCGATTAAACGTTCTGCGGCGCCAGAAGCCCGCTGGATCTCGCCTATCACTTCGCTAATGGTCGCTACTGCGCCCGCGACCATGACAGCGTAAAACATAAAGGCAGATAACTCACCGCCCGTCATCTTACCCGCCATCACATCGTGGGCACCGACCCAAGTCACCATAGCAATCGCGGCGATACTTAAAAACATCACAGTTGAGATCAGCAAGGCACGGTAACGGATCCGGCCACTGGCCGCAGACATGACATCTTCGACGCGGCGATTGAACAAGCTACGGTCTTTATCTTCATGCCCATAGGCTTGTACCGTATGAATTTCATGAAGTGTTTCATCCACATAAGCGCCGAGATCAGCAACCCTATCTTGGCTTTCCCGTGCTAACACACGTACTTTGCGACCAAAAAAGATCACCGGCCCTAACACTAAGGGCACAGCCAACAACACCAGCAATGTCATCTTAACGCTAGTGATACCCATCATGACTAAACCACCAAGAACAGTTACGCTAGAGCGCAGCGCCATGGACAGACTCGAACCCACCACAGTTTGTAGCAAAGTAGAATCGGCGGTAAAACGGGAGATCACTTCACCAGTGCGTACCTTAGCGTAAAAGGCGGGAGAGAGTTTAAGTAGTTGATTGTAAACCGTTAGACGAATATCGGCGCTGACCCGCTCGCCAAGCCAAGTCATCAAGTAGAAGCGGCAAAACACAGCTGTGCCACTGACGGCGGTAATCCCGAGTACTAACAGTATGATTTCATTCAGCCGCTGCGCATTGTCACGCACAAAGCCTTCATCAACCATTAAGCGCACACCTTGGCCTAATGATAGCCAAGCGAGTGACCCTATCATCAAGCAGATAATCGCCGCGACAACTTTCAGTTTGTAGGGTTTAAGAAACCCCATAATCCAAGGCAATACCGATCTTTGCTGCGCCGAGGTCCATTTAGCCTTTGATGTATCAGCGCTTGTTGTAGGCGTGACTGGAATTAACTTTTCGG
Organism: Shewanella sp. M16; assembly: GCF_018224605.1. Taxonomy (NCBI): domain Bacteria; kingdom Pseudomonadati; phylum Pseudomonadota; class Gammaproteobacteria; order Alteromonadales; family Shewanellaceae; genus Shewanella; species Shewanella sp. M16. The sequence goes on from NZ_JAGTUL010000013.1 coordinate 55,442, forward strand.
GCAATGGCTCAGCTCCCGCTTTAATGGGTTCAGATGATTTGGCGAGTTCGTGTGTCGGCTCGGTCACGGGTGGCATCCTTGAGGTAGGTAAGGCAATTCAAATATAACATCAGCATGAATGGGATCATCTGCAGCCGTAAACCGCGCAGCATGACTTAAAGCATATAAGTGAGATGCTACCTCTTGCAGTGGAATTCAAGGGCTGTGTGGTTTTACTCAAAAGAAAAGCATAAAAGAAACCCGCAGCGAGTGCGGGTTTCTTTTATTGCAATAGCTTAACGCGGCTTAAGCGACTTGCTTGTTTTCCGGCGTTTTTGGCGTGCCGTGGTGGCCATCGCGCTTCCAATCCACATCTAACAACTCTGCGCCGCTAAGGCTAAATGCTTGGCCAAAACCTTTCACGTAAAGACCTTGATGGGGCGCGAGCTTGTATAAGTTAAAATCGGTTAACGCCGCAAGGTTATCGGACATTTCGCCAAAACGTGCCGATAACACACCAACACCTTTGCTGAAGGCGGGCGTATCGCGGGGCACTGCCTCGGCAATCGCATCGAAGGTTAAACGCTTGCGGGCAAAAACCGATTTGGCCGCAGTTTCGTCTTCAACTAACATCACAGAAACCTTAGATGAGTGCTTTAAATTATGACCGTGACGGGCTAAGTCACTCACCAAAATATAAAAACCATCATCAGCCAGAGCGAAGGGCGCATAGCTCGCATTCGGCTGGCCATCTGTACCAATGGTGGCCAGTTGTAAGGTCTCGCGCTGCTGTTTAAAGGCTTCGATTTCGGGTAAGAGTTTGTCTCTTAAACGTTGTTCTTGTTCGGTAATTTCAGGCTTCATTTACTGTTTTCCTTAATACTTTTGTTAATGCTGCAATTCAGAGGTGTGATTGCACCGAGGCAAAGGCTGTCGCGAGCGCTTTAAATTGGCGAACTTGCTCAGGAAACAGTGCTCTTTGTTTATCACGACCTAAATATACTTTGAACACTACCTCACCTTCACTGCCGAAAAAGTTAATCGAATGGCTCTCGCTACCTCTAAAAGGTCTGCTGATCAAGGCGATGCCGCGCATGGCATCTAATTTGAGATGACCATGCAAACCGTCACCCTTGCTGTAGAGGTTGTAATAACCGTGGGCGTATTTTCCCTCGGGGAAATCCCCTTTAAATTCAAATACGCTGCCAGATAACATCACAATAGTGGTTAACTTTCCCCATTTGGGTAAGGCTTGCAGTAAGGTATCAAGCTGAGTTAACGGAACAAACACCACTTGTTCGGGCGGCAATGCAGCGACCACTTCAAGCTCGGCAATGCCTAATTCACTGGCGAGCTGCGCTGGCATTAAATCAGCTTGTTGTTCAAATCGTTGTCGCAATTGCGCCTGTTGCTCACTTAGCTGACGTTGCTCAGAGTTTAAATCTGGCGCGACATCGAGCTCGGTATCGAGTGTCATCTTCATTTTACTGTCTCCAGCGGTAGTGACTATTGAGTGGCTTGGCATTAAACGCTGACTCCCGTGTATTCTGGCACTTGGCGTGTGCTCAGATTGAACAACACTAAGCATTTGCCGAAACGGGAGTCAGCACTTTAATGCAGGGCTTAGAACATATAGCGCGCCGATAACTTCATATTACGACCCGGCTGATACAAGGTTTGCCACGCCTGTTGATACTTCTCATCACCGATATTTTCGATTGCGAAATCCACTCTCACACCCGCCATCGCGCCCATAGTCGGCTCCCACGCAACATACACATCCCATAGGGTGTAATCGTCGTATTTCGCCACTTTAAAGCCATCAGGCGTATTCGACTGAGTCGCCACATAAGTGACGCGAGTGCCCAGTTTCATGTCGCCTTCCATAATGCCTTGGGATAAATCGACATTGAACTTATTGGCGGGTATATTTTCTATATCATCGCCCGTTTGACGATCTTCGCCATGGGTTTGGCCGTAATTCATCGCTAAACGAGTTTGGCCAATACGGTAACGACCGCTAATTTCAAAACCTGTTAAACGTGCATCTTCAACGTTATTCCATGAGGTCGTTTGCTCGAATCCAGGAATGCCACGCCAAGGATTAGATACTTGCTGCACGATAAAATCGTCCACATCGTTACGGAAAACGTTAAACGTTAGCGCCAGTTCATCATCACCCGCTAACTCACTGAAACGTAAGTCCGCTTTGATTTCTTTATTGCGCGCAGTCTCTGCTTTTAGATCCGAATTCACCGCGAAGGTGTTACATAAACCTTGGGGTAAAAATCCGGGGATTGGCGGGATACAATAATGGGTGCCGCTGGAGAACATTTCCTCTACCGTAGGTGCGCGGAAGGCTTGATCGTAACGTGCGCTTAAGGTCAGCCAAGGCTGAGTCTGCCACACCAAGCCAAGCGATGGTGATAACTCATTGTCATCTGAGGATAAGTTGAGATTATGGCTGTCATTTTTAAAGCTGTCATAACGCAGACCCGCATCAAGATTTAACGTCTGAGTCAGCTCGATATCCGCACGTGTAAAAGCGCCCCATACTGTGGTTTCGCCATCGATATTCTCTGGACGCTGGCCCACTTGGCCCGAATCATCACGCGTCGTTTCTATAGTATCGCGAAAACCATCGACCCCGTAGGTCAACAGAGTATTGCCTAAACGCGAACTGTTATTAAGGTTAATCCCCACAGTGCGGAACTCAGTACTGTCTTGCTGACCTTTCGTAATACGGTCTTCATCGTAGTCGGTACTGTTCCAATACACTTGCATCTTAGTATCCAGATACGGGTTATTAGCAGGATTGAGACTGTAGTTTAGGGTGAGGTTTTGATCGTCACTCTTGCGGCGCACCAAAGGCACTGAACTACTCACAGCAGCAGAAGGATTGCTCGGTACTAATTCATTGTTTTTGCTGGCTCTTGCAGATAACTCTAACCGTGATGCCTCGTCGGCTTGCCAACCGAATTTAGCTAAACCACTGCTGCCTTGGGATGCACTGTTGTTTAGAGTTTCGTCATTACCAGTTTTTATATTGTTTGAATCGTAATAGGAACCATTGAGTAACCAATCGATGCTGTCTTGTTGCCCATAAATAGCGCCACTGGTTTTAGTGCGGGAGCCATTGGTCTCATAACCTTGTTTGAAATAGCCACCAAAGGTCTCGTCTGGTGCTAAAAAATCTTGTGCCGACTTAGTATTCTGCGCTACGACGCCACCGAGGGCACCACTGCCCCACAAGCTACTTGCAGGGCCGCGCAGCACTTCGATGGATTTGAGCAACTCTGGGTCCATAAAGTAGGTACCTCTGTGACCAGAGCTGGTATTTTGTCTTGCACCGTCAATTGTTTGCAACACACGATCGCCACTTAAACCACGGATTTCAACCCCTTGAGATGAAGCTCTTGGGCCATTAGTCAACGTAATATTCGCCTCATTTTTAAGGGCATTGGCAACTGATGATGCTTGGGCGACCGTAAGTTGCTCTTCATCCACCACTGCCACGCTACGGCTGGTTTCGGAGGCTTTTTCACTGATGCGTGTTGCACTCACCAATACTTCATCAAATTCAGTCGTGACCAGTTTTTTATTCGCATCCTGTTGAACAACGGGCTTAACACTTTCCTCTGCCGCTAACGTAAAACTTAGGGCCGTACCACTCAGTGCTATCGCCATGGCGATCACTAACGGCTTTTTTTTCATCTCTTCATCCTCAAGTGATATTCAGCTGTTTCCGTACAATTTATTACTGAGCCTAGACTCTCTTCCAGACGCCAATCCTTTCGAGATTGAGTCTGTTCCAGATTTGGCTCTTTCGAGATTGAACCCCTTCCAGATCGAGCCCAAGGCAATCAGTACCCATAAAGTAGGATAAATTGTCGGTTTAGCTGCTTTTTTAAGCGCTCATTCGAGCTATTGCAGGCACTCTACCTGAGATAATAAAATAGATCAAATGCAAATCATTATCATTTGCGATCTTGTTTATATTGAGATATCTTAATTAGGAAAATGGCTTTCATTGGAAAAAGAGGTTGCTGTGACACCAAAACGATATCTTGCCTTTGGCGCGTTAACGGTTGCCATCCAGACGGGTGTTATCGCCTCCCAACCCGCTATGACTATGCAGCCAAGCGCCCAATCATCGAGCGTAAACCAAGCATCACTCACTCCCAGCGCGAATACTGTCACCCTTAATTTTTCTACCGCGACTAGCGCTACAAGCAACACGAGTGCAGAGCCCATCAAGCAAACAGACGCCAAAGTAGCAACAGTGAACAGTACAGTGCAAAAAAACAGTACAGCGCAAAAAGTATCAACAGCAGAATCTGTCGATAAGGCGGTTATCCCGAAAACTAAAGCTGATCAACGAATTGATAGCCAACTCGCCAAAAAATCTTCAGCAACAAAACCCACGGCTAACAATCATCCGAATAAGGACCCTTTAGTGACGAACGCTTTAGAACCAAGTGCTTTAAATCCAAGCGTTTTAGCACATAAGCGACTCGAACAAGTTGAACAACAAACAGAACCCCAAACTGCACAAATGGATTTAATCGCTAACGCAGCCGAAGTTGATGCAAAAGCGACCCCAAATGTGGCAAGTGTAACAACTGACAGTGCCCAAACTAACATAGTGGAATTAGCCAAACCGCTGTTCGCTGCAGCACCACCGCAACCGACTTATCCAAAGATAGCGCGTAAAAAAGGGCTAGAAGGCACCGCAACCATAGAAGTGATGTTTAACGAACTTGGTGAGCAACTGGCACTGACGTTAGTAAAAAGCTCAGGGTTCAGTCTGTTAGATCAAGCCGCGTTAGATGCAGTTGAAAACTGGCAATTTGCGGCGCCAGCGCAAAGGCTAGCGAGTCATTATAAGGTCAGAGTGCCTATTCGCTTCGCGCTCAACTAACAGGCCCAATGTTGCCACTGAAAAGTTAGCTCGTGGAGAGTTAGCTCGTAGGGAATTAGCCACCGCACAACTAGCCTGATTTTTGTTTTACTAACTTACATATAAAACTACTTTTTCAATAGATTGGAGAGGCTTAATGCCCGTAACTGATTTTTCAACCCTACAGACTCAGCTTGGCGTGCTGACTTGGCCCTTGTTGTTATGTGCTTTTTTAGCTTTGATGATCTGCCTTGAACGTAGCGCCTTGTTTTTGCATCAAACTTTGCTATCAATCTGGCCCAAAAAACAGGCCTGGGTAAAAGCATTGCGTCAATCAAGCTCAGCGGCGACCACTGAAAACGTCAGCGCGCTGCTAGCGCAAACCAGCGCACAGCAAGATTTACTCGCCCGTGGCGCGACCTTGTTACTCAAACAAGTCCACCAGCCAAAAGTGCTAAGGGAAGAATTACTCAGTCTGTGGCTGAATAAGCAACAACGCGACTTGCAAGCCGGACTCAAGGTTTTACAAGTGATTGGCATCATTAGTCCACTACTCGGTTTGCTCGGCACAGTATTAGGACTTATCGAAATGTTTGCCCAACTCGGGCAATCACAAGGCCCTGTCACGCCAGCACAACTCAGTGCTGGACTGGGCCTTGCGATGAACACCACAGCTGCCGGACTCATGATCGCCGTGCCCGCCATTACCGCCGCCCATCTTTTTGGGATCTGGGCTCAAGGCCAATGCCTGCGCGCTGGGCATGTGCTCAATCAACTCAATCTCTGGTTAGCGGGTATCGAAGATATTTCAATTGATGCCAATCATTACCAAGCATTCACCCGAGTCAGTAAAACCAGCGTCGAGCAAAAATTGGCATCCAAGCCCCATTCTCAAATTGAGCCACAGACATGATAAGTGCAGATAAATCATTCTTATCGCAGGCTGGCATTGCTTCGCCTGAGCAACTTCCGAGCCTAGATTTAACCGCGTTAATCGACATTATTTTTATCGTGCTGGTGTTTTTACTGCTGACGGCAAATAGCCAATTATTGAGTTTGCCGGTAGATGTGCCACAAAGCCCAAGCTCAGCCATCACGGCAATTGACAACAAACAAACAATTGCCATCAATATCATGGCAACAGCGCCTTATTGGGCTATTGATGGCAAAGAGTTTGATGACTTAGCCACTTTTACCACTGAATTTACTGCACATTTTCAGACTATGCCGAAGGCGACGGTTGTCATTGCCGCCGACAAAGCCGCGCCAGTGGAACCTTTGATGCAACTGCTGGCACTGTTGCAGACGCAGTCCATCAGTCAGACACAAATTTTGATGGAGCATTAGCGTATCCGACCAGCCATTTAAACGAGAAAGCAAAAGTCTGACATCAAAAAACGGCATCTAAGCCTGTCGCGAACAAGTTGTATTAGGAGTTTAACCATGTTGTTTCAAGCAACTAAAATACCAGTAAACAAAGGTTCCAGTGCTCAACGTTATCAACATAAGCGCACATATAAAGCATTGAAAAAATTTATTTTTTTCACATCAGCACTTACGGCCTTACTATCCTCAAGCGTTTTTAGCGCTGAACTGAGCGCCGAGCCAGAGATAAGGCTCGTGAGTGCGGGTACAGGGGTCACAGAACTCGTGCTCGCCCTCGACGCAGGCAATGAGCTAGTCGCCATCGATTCCACCAGCTATGTGCCTGAAAGTTTGAGCCATGTGGCTAAGCTTGGTTATCACAGAATGCTCTCCGCCGAAGGCATTATTGCCCTCTCCCCAACGCTGGTTGTCGGTTCAGATGTGATGGGACCAGAAACCACACTTAAGGTTTTAAAACAGGCGAATATCCAAGTCGTGCAATTACCCGCAACAAATGATGAACCACAACTGATGAACAATGTGGATACCTTAGGTCACTTACTCAATCGCCAAGAACATGCGGTTAAATTAAAACAAGATTTACATCAACAACTGCAAAGCTTAGCGGGTAAAAAACAACAAGTGCGCGATGCGGGCTCTCAGCCAAAAATTCTCTTCATGCTGTTACAAGAAGGCCGCGGTGCACGGGTTGGCGGTAAAGGCACAGCCGCAGATACTATTATCGAGCTGTCTGGGGCACAAAATATCGCCGAGTTTGATGGCTACAAAAGCATGTCTCAAGAAGGGATTCTGTCCTTGCAGCCCGACATTATTTTGCTGTCAAAGCGTAGCGATAAACCCACAGATCAAACTAATGCACAAATTGCTCAAGAACTGTTGAAAGAGATGCCACTACTCGCCCATACCCCAGCAGGTGAAAACGGCCATATTCAAACACTAGCACCGCAAGCCCTTCTCGGTGGTTTAGGCATCAGTGCCATAAGCGCCGCGGATACGCTCGCCAGCACATTGCTCAAGCAAAACCATTCACAAACGCAGCGATGAGTACAGTTAGCACTAATTAACCCCAGATAAAAATAGAAAGGATATTTGAGATGTTTCTCAACCGCTGGCTCTGGCCGAGTCTAGTCACACTGTTAGCCCTCAGCGGCTTACTCTCGGTCAGCACTGGCCCCGTTAGCATCAGCTTTGTCGACGCCCTAAATGCAGTGTTCAATTGGGCTACCCAGCAAAATATCGGCAATATTGCGCCCCACGAGCAACTGGTAATCAACAATGTGCGCTTACCACGGACATTACTGGCGTTAGCAGTAGGCGCTACGCTCGCACAGTGCGGCGCGGTAATGCAGGGGCTTTTTCGCAATCCCTTAGCGGATCCCGGTATTATCGGAGTGTCATCCGGCGCTGCACTTGGCGCAGCCATCTGTATCGTGCTGCTACCCAACGCGAATCCGTTGATGATCCCCATCAGTGCGTTTGCATCGGGATTAGTGACCACCCTTATCGTCTACCGACTCGCCAGCAGCCCAACAGGTACATCGGTCGTATTATTACTTTTGTCGGGTGTTGCCATAGCTGCGCTGGCAGGCGCAGGAATAGGTGTTCTCACGTATCTTGCCAACGACATGGCGCTACGTGACTTAACCCTATGGCAAATGGGATCGATTGCAGGTGCGCAGTGGCTATATGTCAGTCTGTGTCTTGTGACCTTAGCGCTACTGAGTTGGCGATTTCACCAAGATGCGGCGGCACTCAATGCCTTGCTGCTTGGCGAATCCGAAGCACGCCACTTAGGGATAGATGTCGATAGGCTCAAACTTAGGCTTATTTTGCTTTGCGCCTTAGGGGTTGGCGTAAGTGTAGCTGCAACAGGAATTATCGGCTTTATCGGCCTCGTCGTGCCGCATTTAGTGCGCATGATGTTAGGCCCAGATCATCGCCAACTGCTGCCCATCAGCGCACTTTTAGGTGCAGCCCTATTGGCATTGGCCGATATCGGCGCGCGCGCTTTTTTACCGCCTGCCGAGTTACCCGTTGGACTCGTCACCGCGCTCATCGGTGCGCCTTTCTTCATCTTTTTACTACTGCAACAACGCAGTAAGCTAATCTAAGCGAGTTTTTATGGCTGCAACATCCTTTGCAAATCAACCATCACAATCGACAACTTATTCAGCCAAGGCGCAATTTGATCGCACCGAGCTCAGCATTTGTCAGCTCGATGTCAGCATCGGCCCAAAAACCGTGCTCAGTGATATTAATGTACAGTTTCAATCGGGTGCGGTAACCGCCCTACTCGGCCCAAATGGTGCGGGTAAATCCACCCTGCTTAAAGCCCTTTGCCAAGAAATCAGCACACCAAGGCAAAGTATACGGCTAGGCCATAGCCAACTGGCGGATTGGCCTAGGAGAGAGCTTGCAAAATCCTTAGCTGTACTGCCGCAACACGCCAGCCTCACCTTTCCTTTCACTGTGTCAGAAGTCGTAGCAATGGGCTTATATCCCTTAATCATCAGTAAGATAGAAGGAGATGCGTTAGTTACCGAGCAACTGGCGCAAGTGGGCTTAACCCATCTGGCTAAGCGCAGCTATCCAACCCTCTCTGGTGGCGAGAAACAGCGAGTCCAACTCGCCAGAGTCTTGACTCAACTCAGGCAATCGCCGTTTCCGCCCGTACTATTACTGGATGAACCAACATCGGCGTTAGATCTTGCCCAGCAGCACAGAGTACTTGAATTAGCCCAAAACTTAGCTCACCAACAAGGCTACACTGTAATAGTGGTACTGCATGACTTAAACCAAGCCGCGCGCTATAGCGATCAATTAATTGTGTTAAAACAAGGGCGAATCGTCAGTGAAGGCACGCCATCCGATGCACTGTCGGTTGATACCATTAGGGAAGTATGGGACTACGAGCCCGTATATATCCCCGCCCCACAGGGTGGACATCCACTGATTTTTTAATGGAAAGAAGGTATTCATCTTACATTTTTGAGGTCTAATGTGGGTATAATCGCTGCGTTTACACTTTAGCTATCACCTTTTAGCCACAGCCGCATTAATTTAGGCAGAGCCCAGATGAAACCCACTATCTCGACAGAAACTCAACAAGAAGCACTGGTCGCAGCCAAAGCCACCCAAAAACCGGGACAAACCAAAGAGCAAACTAAACTCATTGCCCAAGGGATTGAAAAAGGTATTGCTGAATATAAAAAGCTGCAAAAAGCCAAAGCTCGCGAACGGGATAAAGCACGTAAACAACAATTGAGAGCAAAATCTCGCACAGTTAATGACACTGATGAACTAGAGGATTCAGACGAATTATTCGAATCTCAACGTCAGTTCACCACCGCGACTTGGATTGCCATAACGCTTTTACTATTAAGTTGGGTAGGGTTTGCCGCATATATCCTTGCAGATTTAAAGCTATGATTTATAAATAAAAATCAAGATTCCCATATATCACTTGTTAGGCAATATCCTCTAATACCTTACACACATCATTAATTGAAAAAATATTACCGTTAAGGCTTGCTCGGTCTTTTGATATATTCAGAACGAGCCTAAATACGTTGTTCGCATCAGGATAACGGGCAAGCTTTAAAATGATGTCATCACCATTTTCTTCTGCTGACCGAAAATCCCAGCCCTTCCCTGATAAATCAAAAAGCACTTCCGCCGTTTCAGTATTGATTAACACAGGCGCATAAACCCAATGCGACATTCGCATCTCACTGGGGTTGATATCCAGTGTTAACTTACCATTTTGAAAAAACAGCTTAGTGTCCATAAACAGTCCCTGAGTAACAAGTTTCACAAGCGATAGGCCGATAGCTTGTATATTGAACCCCATATCCATTTATTGTCCATACCGCATCACTTCTAACACGAACCGTTTACGCTCATTACATCAGGCAAAACCGTTAAATACTTAAGCGAAAAAAAGACAAAAAAAAGCCTGCTCAATGAGCAGGCAAAGACATATTTCAAGCGTCCCTTTCGGGGAAGTACATTACCGCGCTAGCGGGAAAAACCTGGCATATTCATGCAAAAACATCAATATGCTACTTGAGTCTAAACACGCCAAAAAAGGCGATACAAAGGTTGATGGATGATGGAAACTCAAACTTTAAGGAGGGTTAGGCCTTAAAGCTCATGGCGAATAAACCGCCACGCAAAACATCAGTGTTAAACCAAGTGTTTTGCCAATAAATATGGTTGTTGCCTGTATAAGACATAGTCAATACTCCTAAATTAGTTGTGATTAAGTACTCTAGTGAAGCTTGGCTCGGTTCCTTGGAACTAGAGATTCTCATATCCGTTGAGACGACTTGTCACTCAGGTCCTTGGAGAAAAATATCCATCCTGGATAGACTAGAGAGGAAAGGCGTAGTGCCTAATCCACGAAAGCAATTATATGGATTTGTAGTTTTATTACAACCTTTATTTGTATTTTTTTTGATTAAGGCTTTTTAATGTAATTAAATTACACAATTATAGTGAGGTTAATGGCGATCTGCTTCACAGAAAAACAGAAATAACCCTGTAAATATCTAATAAATAAGATATTACAGAATTATTTCTATTTGTTACCACAAATCGTTAGCGATTGATCAGATATTGATACAAACCCACCAGCGGACTCGCTGTAGGTTTGCCGTAGAGCGGATCACCTTCTGTTGCACTGCCTGCGATATCTAAGTGCGTGTAAGCCAAGGGAATAGGGGCATTAACACCATGATCAAATAGTCCAGAGGCTTTCAGTAAAAACGCCGCGGGATACTGATGTCCACGGGCGGTAATCGATGATGGCGCATTATTGGAAGATAATATTTCAGCAGCGCCTGACACATCGCGGATCTTAGCGAAGTCTTCAGGGCGTAATGTAGACACTTCAAAGGGTTCACCCCATTGAGTCGCTTGCTGCTGTAAAGTGACAGCGCATTGCTGTGAACTCGCCACTGAGTTTTCAACCGCCGCAGGATAACTGCCATAACAACGTACGACATGACCTGTGAGTGTTGCTACCGAAAACATCTCAGGCTTCACCGCCGACACGGCTTTGATGCGTAAATGGCTCAGTAAATCCGCCAGCACTAAGCGCCCTTCGGCATCCGTATTACCAATCCGCACTCGCACACCCGCATGGCTCGTAATAATTTCATCGGTCACGAAGGCTTCGCTGCCTATGCTGTTACGCACTAAACCTAACTCGGCAATCACTCGAATACCTTTAGGCTTGAGCATTGACAGAGTTTTAAATAAACCCGCCACGGCAGAAGCGCCGCCTTTATCACGGCTCATGCCCGCCATAGAACCACCGACTTTCAGATCGGCGCCGCCGGTATCGTAAATCACGCCCTTACCCGCGAACAGGAAAGTGCGAGTCACTTCACCCTCTGGCAGATATTCTAATTTCACCACCCGAGGTTGATGACGACCGACGGCAAAAGAGGAACGCGCTACTGCACTGAGCAGCGGATAGTCACGCTCTAAAATATCTCTGTCTTCTACCACTGCGGTTTTGATCACGCTGCCCGCTAAGGATTGCAGACAATAGTCCGCAAAGGCTTTAGCCGACATGCGCTCAGGTTCAGTACCACACAAATCCCGCGCTAATACGCGGCCCGCTTCTAAGGCATTGAGCAAATTGCTGTTATGGGTTGATGAAGATAATAACCCTATGGCCTCAAATGCAGGCGTTAAGCCAGTCGCTTCACGCAGCTCTAAGGTTTGCCACAGTTCTTGACCGCAAGCTAATGCTGCGACTTCAGAGGCAAAACTAAAACGTGAGTCCTTCGATGGCACTACATATAACAACGGACGTTTTGCGCCTGCGTCTTTTGCAATGGCAATCGCCGCCCTTGCAGCATTGGCATAGACTCGCACGTCCACATACTCGTCATTCACTTGGGTGACAGGGGCAATGATCAAACGCCCTCCCGCAAGCCCTGGGGCAAACAGTAATGTTGGGCTCTTACCCACGCGCTTATCCACGTGGGCACCGTGCTGAGCCAATAAACCTATCTCATCAAAACCGATAGAATCCAGATCGGGCGTCACCACCACAACCGCATCCCAGCCTTCACCATCAAAAATGGCATTTTCTGCTTTTACATCAACGAAGTTAACTTGAAACATGACCCATCCTTTTTCATTATTGTGCCTGCATTATTCCCGCTCTATCGCTTAATTACCAATCTAAAAGTGGTACCGACACTCCCAGAAAAAATCGAACTGGAAACTTTGGCTGCCAGCTCACCAAAAGCCTGTGACGCTGAGATTATTTGGCTGCACAGAATGTGGTAGAATGGCCGCAAATTTGCCCTATACCCACAAGACCTTATGAGGGACACTCAAGTGACAGCCTTAAGTCAGTTATACCCGCAGCCATTATGGCAATGGTTCGAACAAATTTGCGCGATTCCCCATCCATCTAAGCATGAGCAAGCATTAAGCCAGCACATTCAAGCGTGGGCTAAAAGCAAACAACTTGCCGTCGTTGAGGATGCCGTTGGCAACGTGATCATCCGTAAACCTGCGACGCCGGGTATGGAAGATCGTAAAATCGTGGTTATTCAAGCCCATATCGATATGGTGCCACAAAAAAATGCCGATAAAGTGCATGATTTTACTAAAGATCCTATCGAAGCTTATGTCGATGGCGATTGGGTTAAAGCCAAGGGCACAACCTTAGGTTCAGATAACGGTATTGGCATGGCATCGGCTTTAGCCATTTTAGGCTCTGATGATATCAAGCACGGCCCATTAGAAGTGCTGCTGACGATAGATGAAGAAGCAGGCATGACAGGCGCCTTCGGTTTACAGGCGGGCATGTTAGACGCTGACATTCTGATCAATACCGACTCAGAGCAAGAAGGTGAAATCTACATGGGCTGCGCCGGCGGTGTCGATGCTCAAATCACCCTGCCTATGGTGTGGCAAGCCTCTGAGCAAAGTTACTCAGCCTTTAGCCTGCACTTATCTGGCTTAAAAGGGGGTCACTCTGGGGTGAACATTCACTTAGGTCGTGGCAATGCCAACAAGCTATTGGCGCGTTTCCTCTTTGAAAACGCAGATGATTTAGCGTTGGAGTTGACCCAATTTAGCGGCGGTTCACTGCGTAATGCGATTCCACGGGAAGCCAACATCAGCTTTATGTTGCCAGAAGAAAACGTCAGCGCCTTAAACGAAAAAGTCGCTGAGTTTGAAGCGCTTATCCGCACCGAACTCGCCATTGCCGATCCCGATATGCGTTTAGTGTTAAACACTATCCCAACGCCAAAACGTGTGATGAGCGAAAACAGCCAAAATACCCTGATCGATTTGCTGCATGTGTGCCCGAACGGCGTGATCCGCATGAGTGATGAAGTCGAAGGTGTGACTGAAACCTCGCTCAACGTTGGCGTTATCAGCACTAACGATGAAGAAGTCACTATCCTGTGCCTTATCCGCTCGCTGATCGATTCTGGCCGTACTCAAGTCGAAGGCATGTTAACTGCGCTGACCAACTTAGCCGGAGCCGATATCGATTTAAGCGGTGCTTACCCAGGCTGGAAGCCAGATAACAGCTCACCTGTAATGGCGATAGTGCGCGAAACCTATCAAGACATTTACCACAAAGAGCCAGTGATCATGGTGATCCATGCGGGTCTTGAGTGCGGCCTATTCAAGAAACCCTATCCAGACATGGACATGGTCTCGATTGGCCCCACCATTCGCTATCCACACGGTCCAGACGAAATGGTAAACATCACCACAGTCGGCCAATATTGGACATTATTATTAGCCGTACTCGAGCGCATTCCAGTCAAGGCTTAATGTTCTAACCTTACCCAAGCTCACTCAATTCAAGGCCACATCTGCTCAAGTCAGATGTGGCCTTATTTTTTACCGCGGATTCTATTTGTGTAGAAATGCCATCGATAAAATTTTTATGAAAGAACTGAATAACTTGAATTTTCTACTATAGTTGTTCTGTCTGACCCTAACGTATTTTTGCTTATCGCGCTTTTAGAGATAACCGCTTTCCCCTTCAATACTGTGACCTTAAGGAATAGAGATCATGAAATTTGGTAAAATCTTGTCAGCCGCTGCACTACTGCTCAGCAGTAACCTCAGTTTCGCCGAAGAAGTCCCCAAAGCCGTTATAGACCTAGCCGATTCACTGATGCCATTAGGCAGAGAAGTGGTACTGGTGAATGCCGTTAAAGCGCAAAATGCCCAAGGCAAAAGCTTAGATTCAATCAAAACATTAGATGAAAAATGGATTGCCACCGCAGGTATTGATGACTTTATGTCATCCCTGATGAACAACGAAGCGGCCAAGTTTCTCACGACCTTCGAAGCCAGCAAACCTTACTACCAAGAAATTTTCCTCATGGACAATCAAGGCGCGAACGTCGCCATGATCAGTAAAACTTCAGATTATTGGCAGGGTGATGAGGATAAATGGCAAAAATCATTCGCCAATGGCAAAGGCGATAAACACATAGGTCCGGTCAAATTTGACGAGAGCTCCCAAGCCTATCTAGTACAAATTTCTATTCCAGTGATGGATGGCGATGCTGCAATTGGTGCTATCACGATTGGGATCAACCTAGATCAATTTGGACTCTAATTACCAGAGAACGCCAGTGATGGGCTGCATCCTCTTACCACAGAGGTTATTGCGGCTCTCACCTTTTCAGTGCATCAATCAAGGAGGGCGTGACTATGGAATGGTATAAAGATCTATCCGTTAATCAGAAACTGACTTATCCGAGTCTGCTACTCGCTGGCGTAGTCATCTTCGCCTCTTCAACTGGTATTTTAGGACTCAAAGCCTTAAATCACAGCGCGAATACACTCGCGCTTGAATACTTACCTAGCCAATCTGAACTCCTACAGGCCGATAAAGAGCTTTATCAAGCTCAAGTGGCCGAGCGCAGCCTGATGTTTGTTAACGTGGGCACAGACTCTTACAACGACCTTTTAAAGCAGCACACTAATAGTATCTCTCTCGTTAAAGAACATATTGATAAGTTTGCCGATGTGACCACAAGTCCCCTCGCTAAAGATAAGCTCAATGAATTGAATCACAGTTTCGATATTTGGCGAGCGACAACCACAGAAATCAGTAATCAACGCACCCAAAATGGCCGTAACGGTAGAACAACGGCGATTGATCTTAGTTTCGGTCAAGCAGCAACGCAATTCGAGCAACTACACCAGAACATTAATCATTTAATCAATGATTTAAATAGTAATACTACCGCAGCGATAGCCCAAGTAGATGATGATGCCAATCATGGACAACAGATGCAGTTAATTGCCTTAGCCATCAGTCTCTTGATCTGTATACTCTTTATCGTTGCACTGCCTAAACTCATCAGCAAACCGCTGGCGGTATTACTCGCAAAAATCCACGACATTACCGATGGTGATGGCGATTTGACCGAACGAGTCCACTTAACCTCTAAAGACGAGCTTGGTGATCTCGCCAAGGCATTCAATCATTTTCTCGATAACTTACACGGTATTATCTCGCAATTTAAACAGTCTACATCAGAGCTCAACACCGCTGCCGAAGGTCTAGCCAAAACCAGCGCATCAGCAAAACATACCTTGATGGATCAACAAGCTGCAACCCACAGAATCGCCGATGCCAGCGATCATATTGCCGCATCAGTGCAAGAAGTATCAGTCAGTGCCAGTCATGCCGCCGATGCCGCTAAACAAGCCGACGTATTTACCGCCGACGGTCAGGCAAGAGTGAAAAAAACCATCAATGTGATTCGTGAACTTGCGGGAGATGTAGGCACGGCAGAAATGCAGATCAATAAACTCGAACAGGAAGGCCAACATATCGGCCGCGTGCTTGAGGTGATTCAAGCCATTGCCGAACAGACGAATCTATTAGCCCTTAACGCCGCAATTGAAGCGGCGCGCGCGGGCGAACAAGGACGCGGGTTTGCAGTGGTTGCCGATGAAGTGCGATCCCTTGCCTCTAAGACTCACCAATCAACCGAAGAAATTAAATTGATGATCGCCAATGTGCAAAATGGCACTCAAAGCGCTGTGGCAGCGATTAATATCGGTAATGAAAAGGCTATCTCAAGCGTAGAAGCCGCCAGTAATGCCGGTGAAGCCTTAGCGCATATTGCAGAAATGGTCAGCCAAATTAGTGAGATGAACAATCAAATCGCCCTCGCGGCTAAAGCGCAAACCACTATGGCCAACGAGAGTCATCAAAATATTCAACACATTGCCGAACAGTCGGAGGAAAGTCTACGAACCACTGATGAAATCTACGCAGCAAGCGTACAACTCTCGTCAATGGCGAGTAATCTCACTGCGCTGGTCAGCCGCTTTAAACTGTAATTTGTTGAGGGTGAAAGCTTTTATATAAGTTACCTTTTGTAAATCAGTGATGCTTGAAAGGTCCCCTCAAACAAATAAGGGAGCATAAACCTGTCGCAGTGATTATCTGAATTCAGGTGCTCCCTTATATTTAAACAGCAAAGCTAGCACTGATTAGCAGCGCTTAACCACTAAGCCTCTTGCCGCGCGTAGGTTGACTAACATAGGTAACATCAACGCAAGGATCACTATCAGCATCCCTACCAATTGAATTTCCGTCACCGCCTGCCCCATGGCTAACGCCGTTAATGCTGCAAAAACGGGCACGAGATTAAAAAAAATCGATGCCTTAGCGGGGCCAAGCGCCTTAACACCGTTAATCCAAAACAGATAACCGAGCACAGTGGCGAACAAACCTATGTAGAGCACGCTAGAAAAAGCCGTTGCCGACAGTTCCATCAACTCCAGCCAAGGGTGAAACTCACCTCGGCCAAGCCCAACCACGGACATAGACACACTGGCAGCTATCATACTCAGCAAGGTAAAGGGCAACACAGGCAACCAATGGCCGACCCGTTGCGAACAAATGGTATAACCACTCCACGCCAACATGCCGGCGGCAATCATCACATCACCTTGGTTAAAACTAAAGTTGAGCAACTGCTGCACACTACCGTTGGTGATCACTAGCAGTACGCCCGCCAATCCACCCACTAAGCTAAACACTTGTTGTCTGCTGAGCCATTCACGCTGTAATAGCGCATTGACGATTGAAGTCACCAGCGGGCTGAGCGCCATAATCAAGGCACCATTGGCAGCAGAGGTATGCTGCAGGCCATTAAATAACGCCAGATTTAAGCCGCCCACACCAATCACACCCACTAACGCTATGACAATATATTGCACCAAACTCAATTTGGGCCAAGCCTGACGAGTAAAAACGATATATAACGCTAAAGTCACAGCCGCAATGGTAAAACGCCAGAAGACGAGGGACTCTCCTGACATCTCCTCCAGCACTCGCTTAGCAATCGGAAACACACTGCCCCAGCTAAAAACGCAAATCAGTAGACAAACGAATGTCATGTAAGGTGTATGGGATTTCATATCGGCCTCTAGGGAGGTAATTGGGATTGAGCTTAGTTTATAAGTTTCATATATTATTAAAACCAACAAGATTGAGAGCTTAAATTCCAAATATGAAACTTAATTATTCCTTAGACGATATGCGCTTATTTTGGGTGGTGGCACAGCAAGGGAGTTTTAAGCTCGCGGCGCAGCATTTAGGCATTCCACCTTCAACCTTAAGCCGTCGAATCAATCTGTTAGAACAATCCTTAGGTCTGCGTTTACTGCACAGAGACGCCCATAGAGTCAACCTTACCGCCACAGGTCAGCGGTATCTGGTGAGTTGCATGCGGATAAACATCAAGCGGTTGGCAAATTGCGGATCTCGGCGCCCATCAATACAACCTATCGCTGGCTAGGTGAATCACTCAACGCCTTCCAACGGCATTATCCCAATATTGATATCGATTTAAGTCTGTCGAACATGAATATCGATGTCAGTGAAAACGCCATCGATATCGCCTTTCGAGTGGGCGAACCTAAAGATCCCGATTGGATTGCAAGGCCACTTACCACGATTAGCTTTGTACTTTGCACCAGCACATCGGCAACGCAGTGGCATGCGCTGCAATCCATTGAAGAGCTGGATCAGCATCCGGTTATCATCGCCAAGCCCACAAAAACGTGGCGTTTACAGCACAATAGCACAGGGCAAAATGTCGAGTTTGAACCAAGGGGGAATATCAAATTAGCCGTCGATGATATGGCGATTGCCTGTCAGGCCGTGGTGGCGGGGCTTGGGATTGGACTCATACCCATCAGCATGGCGAGTGAACAGATACGAAGTGGCAAACTCATTCAAATACTGCCCGAGTGGCAAGGTATTCCGCGCACCGCCTACTTGATGTATCGCGATCGGGACAACCTGCCCTTACGGGTCAGACTGTTAATTGATTTTATGTTGGCGAATCCACCCGAGGCTTATTGAGCCAATGCAGGCATGAGTCTGCGGCTTATCAACTCAATAAACGGCTAGAGTGCTAAATCCAGCTGAGTCTGGCCGTTTAAGCTTGTGGCGACAACAAGAGTAGAATCGGTAAGGCCAACTGAAATCCCCAATAGACGAATGCCGCGGCCTTCTTGCCTTTCCATAGCCTGTGCGAGTAGCTCATAGAACATTACAATCGAGACTTCATCGCTGCGGTGCTCAATTGTAGTCTGCTTGAAATCGTTAAACTTAAGTTTGACCACCTGTTTATGTATTTTGCGTTCCTTAGCACTGCGACTTAAACGCAACGACAGTTCTTGGATCAAACTCGGCATCACCTGCTGGCACTGCTCTAAACTATAAATATCCTTTGCTAACGTGGTTTCAACACCCACTGATTTGCGCTCTCTGTCGGCAGAAATCCCCCGCTCATCTATGCCTTGGGAACGCTCAATCAACACACCACCAAACTTACCGAATCGCGCTAAGAGCTCAGGTTTAGAATAAGCTTGCACATCACCACAGGTATTGAGCCCGAGCGAAGAGAGCTTTTCGGCGGTGACTTTACCAACACCGGGAATTTTACGCAGCGATAAGGTCTTAACAAACTCAGAAAGCGTCTCTGGCGTAATGACATATTGGCCGTTTGGCTTGTTCAGATCCGAGGCGACCTTAGCTAAAAATTTTACTGGCGCGATACCCGCCGATGCGGTTAAACCCGTTTCGGTTAAGATATCGCGACGAATCGCTTGGGCAATCAAGGTCGCAGAGCCCTTATATTGTTGGCACTCACTCACATCCAAATAAGCTTCATCTAAGGAAAGCGGCTCAATTAATTGGGTATAGCGGGAAAATATTTCACGAATTTGTAGCGACACTTCTTTGTAAACCTGCATCCGACCCGGAACTAAAATCAGCTCAGGGCACAACTTAAAGGCATAAGCCGTTGCCATTGCTGAACGTACACCGAATTTACGTGCCTCATAACTGCAAGTACTGATAACACCGCGACGGTCGCTACTGCCGCCTACGGCTAAAGGCTTGCCACGGTACTCAGGAAAGTCGCGCATTTCCACTGCAGCAAAATAGCAGTCCATATCGATATGAATAATTTTTCGCACGTTGAATTCCTCCAACGCCAAAATACTGTATATAAAAACAGTAATCAAGTATTCCTGATAGATTTGGGCCAATAAGATGTGGCCTAGCGCTGGAAAAGAGAACAAGACAAGTGTGAGGAACAACAGACATGCTTAATAACTGAGTTTCCTAGGCCATTACACTCAGTGGCCTAGGTATTTACTCAACCTAACAATCTAAGGCTCACATCTTAGTTTGCAGGTAGTTTTGCAATCCAACACGGTCAATAAGCCCAAGTTGTTTTTCGAGCCAATACATATGGTCAGACTCTGTATCGTCGAGTAATACTTCGAGGATTTCGCGGGTCTGGTAATCTTGCTTCTGCTCACACAGTGAAATCACTTTGCGCAAATCGTCCGCGACCTTGTATTCATAGGCAAGATCATTACGTAGCATCTCTTCTACATCTTTACCTATGTTCAATGCCTCACGGGCGGCAACATTGGGTGTACCTTCGAGGAATAAAATGCGCTGCACTAATTTGGCTGCATGGGCTTTCTCATCATCTGACTCATGGGCGATACGCTCATAGAGTTCATTCAGGCCCCAATCTTTATACATATGGGCATGGACAAAATACTGATCCATTGCCGAGAGTTCTCCCGTTAGGAGTCGATTTAACGCATCGATGACGTCTTTATCGCCTTTCATATCTTGCTCCTATTGGTCGCTAATTTGCGATTGTAGATAATTTTGAATACCGGTTAGCGTAATGAGCTCTTGCTGCGACTCGAGCCAATCTAAGTGCTCTTCTTCGTCTTCGAGAATATCTTCCAGCAGATCGCGGCTCACATAGTCCTGTTCGGCTTCACACAAGCTAATCGCATCACGCAGCAATGTAAGCTGCTCTTGCACCATGGCCAGATCGCAGTCGAGCATCTC
Source organism: Shewanella sp. M16 (assembly GCF_018224605.1). NCBI lineage: Bacteria > Pseudomonadati > Pseudomonadota > Gammaproteobacteria > Alteromonadales > Shewanellaceae > Shewanella > Shewanella sp. M16. Next base: position 76,123 of record NZ_JAGTUL010000013.1, read on the forward strand.
TTGGCTATGTTCACCAATGCGAAGTTTTTCGAGTTGTTGCAGATTAGGCAGACCTTCCAAAAACAGCACCCGCTCGATGAGCTTATCGGCGTGCTTCATATCTTGGATGGATTTTTTGTATTCGACGTGGTTTAACTTCTCTAAGCCCCAATGTTTAAACATGCGGGCATGGAGGAAATATTGATTGATGGCGGTCAACTCACAGGTAAGCACCCGATTCAGTTGCCCAACCACTTTAGGATGACCTTTCATAAGTTACTATCCTTGGTAAGCGTGAAAAGATTGATCTAAATCAAGCTTCTAGCCTAGTACAATTTATCTACCAACTCAAATTATCTTTATATTTCACTCACTTAATGATGAAAAGCATTCTCATTCCTGCTTAGGTTAACTTGCTATCCCACTCTAATCCCAAGGATAAATCTCAAATGATTAACCCGTGTAAGAAAATACGAGGCAAAAAATAGCCCCCTAAATTGGAGGCTATGATCGAATCAAGACTATTTAGATAATGCGGTCTTTCGTTAACTTCTCACGACGCGCTTCTTCAGCGGCCATACGACGTTTACGTTTGTCACAAGGGTCATCACAATCACACGCTTTCTCAATCCCTAGAACACCTAAACCGCCACAACTTCCTTCAACGGCTTTGCGCTTGATGAGATAACCAATCGACATGAGCAAAAAGAAGACTAACAAGATCACAAATGCCGCAATAAAAGAGGTCATGGTTTACTCCAAAAACTAAATAAGGAAAGGCTTGAAGGCGTCGCTGTAATAGACCTTAAATCCGTCGCCTTGCTTTTCGATTAGCATTATCGCCAAGTGTTCCTTCTTGGCAAGCTCCAATGATGCTTCTGTGCCCAAAACCATCATGGCCGTCGCAAAACCGTCGGCCGTCATACAATTTTGATGCAATACAGTCACGGATGCTAACTTATGATTTATCGGCAAACCAGTACGCGGATCGATTATATGCGTAAAACGTTGGCCGTCTTCTTCATAATAATTACGATAGTCACCAGAGGTCGCCATCGCCATAGTACCAGGTGCAATAACCTGCTGTACGGCTTCAGAGCCATCATTGGTCGGTTGCTCTATCGCAACACGCCAAGAGCTTCCATCACCTTTGGCACCTTTGATACTCAGTTCGCCACCGATTTCAACTAAATACCCTGTCGCGTGGTATTTATCAAGAATGGAAGCGATCTTATCAACCCCAAATCCCTTCGCGATTGATGATAAATCTACATATAAATGGGTGTTGTGCTTACTTAGACGGTTGCCTTCAATGGAAAGTTCACTAATCCCTGTTTTGGCTTTAGCCGCATCAATATCAGCCTGTGTCGGAACTTTCGTTGGACGCTTATCAGGTCCAAAACCCCACAGATTAACTAAAGGACCTAAGGTAATATCAAGTGCCTTATCCGTCACTTGATATAAACGTATTCCCTCTTGCACCACTTTTATGGTATCCGGTGAGACTTCAACGCTTTGCTCCAATGGCAATTGGTTGAAACGGGATAATTCTGAATTAGGCCGATAGGTCGACATCTGGTCATTGACTAGCTCAAGGGCTAAATCAATTTCCGCTTGAAGTAACTGCGCCGTCGGCATCTGCTCATTCGGGACGACTTTAATGTGATAAGTCGTGCCCATAGTGCTGCCGGCCAACGAAATGACTTCGTTTTGCTTTGAACAGGCTGAAACAAAAAAGGCCAGTCCCACGAGGACTAGCCAGTTAAATGAATACTTTAACGCTGAGGTATTGATCTTTAAGGTCTGAAACATAGTGACCTACTACTCTTATTTGGGCCCTTAAATGCAAAAGTTGCAGATGAGAGATTATCCTCAACATCTGCAACTTTTCTATCTAGGACTAATGAACATTAGCCGCCGAAGTCATCCAACAGGATGTTTTCGTCTTCGACACCAAGATTTTTCAACATACCAATTACGGCAGCGTTCATCATTGGAGGTCCACACATGTAGAACTCACAATCTTCTGGAGCATCATGGTTTTTCAGATAGTTTTCATACAATACGTTATGAATAAAACCTGTGTAACCATCCCAGTTATCCTCTGGTTGAGGATCTGAAAGTGCCACATGCCATACGAAGTTATCATTCTCAGCCGCTAGGCCGTCGAAATCTTCTACGTAGAACATTTCACGCTTAGAACGTGCACCGTACCAGAAGCTCATCTTACGTTTAGACTGAAGACGCTTCAGCTGGTCGAAGATATGTGAACGCATTGGCGCCATACCCGCACCACCGCCGATAAACACCATTTCTGCATCGGTATCTTTCGCGAAGAATTCACCGAATGGACCAGATATAGTGACTTTATCACCCGCTTTTAAGCTCCAAATGTAAGATGACATCTTACCGCAAGGCAGTGTCAAGTTACGTGGTGGAGGCGTAGCAATACGCACGTTCAGCATAATAATGCCGAACTCTTCTGGGTAGTTAGCCATTGAGTATGCACGGATAGTTTCTTCATCAACCTTAGATTCAAGATTGAAGAAACCGAAGTGTTCCCAGTCGCCACGGTATTGTGCAGGTACATCAAAATCTGCATATTTAATATGATGAGCTGGTGCTTCGATTTGAATATAACCGCCAGCACGGAATGGTACAGACTCGCCATCAGGAATTTGCAGCTTCAGTTCTTTAATGAAAGTGGCTTTGTTATCGTTAGAGATAACTTCACATTCCCATTTCTTGATACCGAAGATTTCTTCGTCAAGCTCGATTTCCATATCGTTCTTAACGTTAACCTGACAAGAAAGACGACAACCTTTACGGGCATCACCTTTGCTGATGTGGTCAAGTTCCGTTGGCAGAATATCGCCGCCGCCAGACTTAATCACCACGCGACATTGGCCACATGAGCCACCGCCACCACACGCACTCGATACGAAGATACCGCTGTTAGCCAAAACGCCTAACAACTTACCGCCCGCACCGGTTGTAATCGCTTTTTCAGGATCGTCATTAATGCCGATCGTGATGTCACCACTAGCCACTAACTTAGACTTAGCGAATAAAATCACTAATACCAAGATGAGGACGATAGCAGTAAACATACTCACACCGAGGTAAACCTCGAGCGGAGTAGATTTAAAAATACCAAGAATATCCATTAACTTATCCTTAGAAGGTCCAATTCAAGAAGCCGTTATGTGTCTCTTACAGAGACACACCTGAAAACGACATGAAACCTAAGGCCATCAAACCAGCGGTGATAAAGGTAATCCCTAAACCACGTAGGCCGTTAGGCACGTCGGCATACTTCAGCTTCTCACGGATACCGGCCATCAATACGATAGCTAATGCCCAACCCACTCCTGAGCCGAAACCAAACACCACACTCTCGCCTAGCTTGTAGTCACGCTCAACCATGAATGATACCGCACCGAAAATCGCGCAGTTCACTGTGATCAAAGGTAAGAAAATACCTAATGCGTTGTACAAAGGTGGAAAGTACTTGTCCAGTGCCATTTCCAGAATTTGAACCAAAGCCGCAATCACACCGATAAAGGTAATGAATTTCAAGAAGCTTAAGTCAGCTTCAGGTGCGCCAGCCCAAGCAAGTGCACCAGGAGCTAGCAGCCCTTGATAGATAACTTGGTTTGCTGGGACGGAGATAGTTAACACTACAACTACCGCAATCCCTAGGCCCATGGCTGTAGTGACTTTCTTAGACACAGCCAAGAAAGTACACATACCTAGGAAGAAGGCCAGTGCCATGTTTTCAATGAAAACAGAGCGAATTAACAGGCTAATATAATGTTCCATCGCACTTACCCTTTTGCTTCAACTTGCTCTGGCTTATAGGTACGAATAATCCAAATCAAAACACCGATCAGGAAGAACGCACTCGGAGGCAGTAGTAGCAGACCGTTTGGTTGGTACCAGCCGCCATCAGAGATCTTGTGCAGGATTTCAACACCGAACAGAGAACCGTTACCAAACAGTTCACGTACGAAGCCAACAGCTAACAGAATAGCACCGTAACCTAAACCGTTACCGATACCATCCATAAAGCTCATCATTGGCGGTGTTTTCATCGCGTAAGCTTCGGCACGACCCATTACGATACAATTCGTAATAATCAGACCGACGAATACCGACAGCTGCTTAGAGATCTGATAAGCATAAGCCTGCAACAATTGGTCAACCACGATTACCAAAGAGGCAATAATGGTCATCTGTACGATAATACGCACACTGCTTGGAATATGATTACGGATCATTGAGATAAACAGGTTCGAAAACGCAGTTACCGCAGTTAACGCCAACGCCATTACCAGTGCAGTTTCGAGCTTACTCGTTACCGCTAATGCACTACATACACCAAGTACTTGTAAAGCAATCGGGTTGTTGTTGACTATAGGTCCGGTCAGAACCTGTTTCAGTTCTTTAGCGTCAGACATTAGTTGAGACCTCCATTGCGTGCTTTTTCAATGAAACTCGCAAAACCTTCTTTACCCAACCAGAATGTCAGTGAATGTTGTACACCGTTACTCGTTAAGGTTGCGCCAGATAATGCATCTACACCGTACTCAGTGCTAGCAACAGTTGGGTTTTTCGTTACGCTGATAGCGAGTTTACCTTGCTCATCAAATAACTTTTTGCCATGCCATTTCGCTTTCCACTGAGCATTTTGCACTTCGCCACCTAAGCCCGGCGTTTCGCCGTGCTCGTAGTAGACTAAACTTTGCACTGTGTTTAGGTCAGCATCCATAGCAAGGAAGGCATACATAGTAGACCATAGGCCATAACCATGGATTGGCAGAATGACACTGGTTAATTTACCTTGGCCGTCACGAACAAGATAAACCACAGCCTTATCAGCGACACGTTTCACTGAAGCGATGTCATTCTCAGGTACAAATGAGGTTTTCACATCACGAGAAGCTTTACGTTGATCATAAGTGTCAGCATCAACACCCTCAACCCAAGCACCCGTTTTCAAATCGACCAGTTTAGCTTCGATGTGTTTGCCGTATGTATCCAGAATTTGCGCTTTGGTCACTTTGCCAGCTTTAGTATCGATAAGACCAGCGGCTTCCAGAATGTACTTTTGCTTATCAAGCAGTTTATTTTCTGCTTGAGTCGGTCTCAGTAACACTGCTGCAGTAGACACAAATATCGCACAAATTAGACACAGGCCAACGACGATAAATAAGGTTCTGCCGAACGAATCTTTATTACTAGCCACGGGCAATCCTCCGCTTGATATTTGCCTGAACCACGAAGTGGTCGAACAATGGCGCGAACAAGTTAGCAAACAAAATTGCCAACATCATGCCTTCAGGGAATGCAGGGTTAATCACGCGGATAAACACAGCCATTGCACCGATCAAGATACCGTATGCCCATTTAGCTTGGTTAGTAAATGACGCTGACACTGGGTCTGTCGCCATAAACATCATGCCAAACGCAAAACCACCTAACACTAAGTGCCAGTACCAAGGCATTGCAAACATTGGATTAGTGTCACTACCGACAACGTTAAGCAGCGTAGAAATGGCAATCATGCCCACCATTACACCGCCAACGATACGCCATGAAGCGATACGCGTGTAGATGATGACCAAACCACCTAACAGAATCGCTAATGTAGACACTTCACCCACTGAACCTGGAATGAAACCGAAGAACGCATCCCACCAGTTTTGGTTAATTGCGTAATCTAAAGTGCCAGACGCCGCTTGGCTCAGTGCAGTTGCACCTGAGTAACCGTCAGCCACAACCCATGAGGTATCACCTGACATATTCAACGGATAAGCGAAGAACAAGAAGGCACGACCCGCTAGTGCTGGGTTTAAGAAGTTACGCCCTGTACCACCGAACACTTCTTTCGCCACGACCACACCGAAGGTGATACCCAGCGCCACCATCCATAATGGGATAGTTGCTGGCAGCGTTAAAGCAAACAGGATAGAGGTAACGAAGAAACCTTCGTTGACTTCATGACCACGTATAGAGGCAAACAGCACTTCCCAGATACCACCGACGGCAAAGGTCACCGCGTAGATAGGTAGGAAGAAACAGGCGCCATACCACATCAGCGCAGGCCAGCCAGAGTTTGCCGTCAGTTCGGTACCGAACATGCTGAACAAGCTCACTTGCCATACGTCAGGGGTAGCAAAACCAGCCACTAAAGCTAATTGAGCTTGTAAACCTACGTTGTACATACCCACGAACATCGCGGGGAAAGCACAAGCCCAAACCGTAATCATCATACGTTTTAGGTCGAGGTTATCGCGAACATGGGTTTTGCCCTTGTTCACTTTACCTGGGGTATAAAAAATCGTGTATGCCGCTTCGAATAGGGCATAAAACTTTTCGTATTTACCGCCTTTTTCAAAGTCGGGTTCAATACGTTCGAAAAAATCTTTCAAGCTCATTAGCCTTCCCTCTCGATCGTATCTAGACAGTCACGCAGATATGAACCGTAGTCATACTTGCCTGGACATACGAACGTACACAGTGCGAGATCTTCTTCATCTAACTCTAACGCGCCTAACGTAGCAGCACCGTCAAAGTCACCTGAAATCAAGTCACGCAACAACATAGTAGGAAGAATGTCCAATGGCATTACACGCTCATAGTTACCAATTGGCACCATAGCGCGGTCTGAACCACCTGTACTGGTCGTCATGCTGAACAGACGAGAAGGAGCAAGATGTCCTAAGAATGCACGAGTGATAGAATATTTGTCTGAGCCTGGTAATACCCAGCCTAAAAATTCTTTCTCTGTACCTTCTTCTAACAGACTTACTTGAACATGGTAACGACCTAAATACCCTTGTGGGCCAACGGCTGTACGACCATTCAGAACAGAGCCTGAAATCAGACGAACATTGCCATCTAAGGCTTCACCTGCGGTTAATTCAGTCATGCTCGCGCCCACAACAGTGCGTACGAGTCTTGGCTTAGCCGCTTTAGGGCCTGCGATCGCAATAACACGTTCGGTATTAAGTTCACCCGTCGTAAATAGCTGACCAATTGCTATTACATCTTGGTAACCAATATGCCAAACGGTACGTTTTGCAGAGGCAGACAATAAGAAGTGAATGTGAGTACCGACTAATCCTGCAGGGTGCACACCGGCAAATTCTTCAACTTGGGCATTTGCGGCAGGAATATCAGCGCCAGGCGCTTTACAAAGGTAAACTTTACCGTCAGTAAGTCTTGCTAAGACCTTAAGACCATTAGCAAAATCTTCTTTATGCTCACGGATCACCACAACGGGATCAGCGGCAAGAGGTTGAGTATCTATTGCGGTTACAAAAATACCAGCAGCAGAAGAGTCTACAGCAGGAACTTTGCTAAAAGGACGAGTACGCAAAGCAGTCCATAAACCTGATTCAATCAGATTGTCACGGACTAACTGCGAGTCGAGCGTATCGAGTGCAGTGGCATCATATTTAGCAAAGGCAACGCTGTCGTTTCCTTCCACTTCAATGACAACAGACTGCAGAACACGCTGGGCGCCCCGGTTAATGTCTAATATAGTACCACTGGCTAAAGCCGTATATTTAACGCCTAAATTCTTCTTATCTTCAAAAAGAACTTGGCCTTTTTGTACTTTATCGCCCACTTTGATCTTCATCGTTGGACGTAAGCCAATATACTCTTCACCCAAAGTAGCTACATGTTTAATGGCTGGGCCATTATGGATAACTTGCTCTGGTCCGCCTGCTATAGGCAGTTCCAATCCTTTCTTAATTGTAATCATATCCACAAGCACTACGTTTGAAGGAAAGACAATGCGCCGCGTTCCTGCTAAATACTTAGGTTTTAAACAAAACCTACTGCATTGAGCTAGCGCAGATTTATCACAGAAATGCGATCGCAATCACGCTGGTCGCGCGCATTTTACCCCAATTGACTTGGCATCGCCACGAAAATTATAGGTGATTTCAAACCTAAAATACGGATTGAAAAGAATCATGCGCTACGGCGTTCACCTTCCGACCTAGTGACTGATCAGAAAGAGAGAATATTACGGCCACTGGGTACTATAGCATTAATAATTAAAGATTTAATTTAGCAAAAAGTCGAAACGTCCACTAAAGGCAGCCGAAATCGATCTTATTTGTTTCAATTGATTTAAATTCAAACAAAATAAAACTCAATTTAAAAGCGCCATTGATAACCTAAATAGCTAATACGTCCATTTTCCGATCGAATTCCGCTATTTGATGCTGTTGTGACTAATGTCTCATCTAAGAGGTTTTCTACCCTAAAATAAATCTCATGGTGACGGTTAAAATGATAATTCGCCGCCAAATCTACTCGCCATTGTACTGCGATAGGCTGTAATTCAGCGCCAAATTGGCCCATTTCCCGTTCCGATTGATAAAAGATATTTGCATTCAATTCATATTCGGCATATTTCATTCCAGCACTAAAATGCAATTGCTGCTCAGGTAACCAAGCCACTCTATCACCAGCCACAACGCAACCTTGGATTTCGTTACAGCTATTGGTTTGATACTCCGAATTCGAATATTGATAATTTAAGACTAATGGTAACTGTACACTACCGATATCCCACTGGTAGCCAAGACTCAGCTCAACTCCTTTGGTCAGTACATCCACGACATTGCCTTGAACCCACAAACGACTGTCGGCACATTGCGTATACGCATCACAATTCACATGAAGATTATCAAAATCTTGGACATAAGTTTTGATGCCTCCAGTAAAACGCTCGCTGGCATATTGGGCGCTGACTTGATATTGCAATGACACTTGAGCCTCTTGCTCAAGATTACCTGCACTCGCGGCGGTCCATGAGCGGCGAATATCCGTACTAAAGCGCCAATCTCCAGCATCATATAAAACACCGAGTTGTGGCATCCAATCGCTGTCGGAGAAATCAGCCGCATCCAGTCCTACATAAGCCAAATCGACCTTGCGATTGACGCTCACTTGTTCATAGGCAAGCGCGAGCTTTATCTGTAATTCGTCCCAATTAAACAAAGAATCGATTGCCGAAGTAAATGCTGTTGCATCGTCGGTATAGGCCAATAATGCATTTTGTGCATCACTAACTAAACTCAAGTCCTGCTGCCATAGACTCTGTTGATCGCCAAGGTGCATCTCGGCTTTATCCGTATGATAACGGGCGCTATAGATAATTTGATGGGCACCATACTGATTCACTGATTCAGTTTGTGCCCCAAAGGAGCTGAAATCATTGTCTTGTTGTAAAGAAGCCAGTGAGACGCCATCGACTGTCGGCTGACGTTCAAATGCGGCCAACGCAGCAAGACTCTGGGCATTGAGCATTTGCCCATCAAATTGATTGAGTTGGTTTAATTGCTGCGAATAGGACTGGTAGTAAAAGTCTGTGGTGACCTTATGCCCACTATTGAGCGTAACTTGGTGAGACAGTTGGTACTTATGATGTCGCCCCTGATGTTTATCCGCCGCAGTGGCCGAATACAAACTCATAGGATCTTGTTGCCAATCGGCCTGTGTTAATCCAAGTTGAGAGCGATAGCTATCATCATCGAGAAACTGGTAAGTAAACTCAGTCACCTGTGGACTTCTGGCACCGAGTAAACTCGCAGCATTGATTTTAAATAAGATGTCTGTCGTTTGATGGTCTGTGTCTTGACCATTGAGCAAGTGATCGGCGCCGCTATTATCTGCATAATTAACCGCGAGTATCATGCCATACTCTTTTTGCTTAACTCCCCAATTCATATCGACACTGTAGTCTGAATCGGTATTGCCCTCGAGAGTCGCCTTACTATTCTCGGTCTGCTCAGCAACAGGTAAGGTTTGATAACTCACCACCCCAAACGCACCTTGCCCACCGACAGCCATATTTGCCATCGGGGCGGCAGTAACACTCTGTTGTTGCAGTAGATTAGGTAAGAGTTGTAATTGCGGTGCCGAATACGGCGCAGGGGAGAAATACACTCTATCTTGCAATACGGCCACGCCTTGAGTCGCGCTGCGCATGCTGATGCTCGCGGGATTTCCACTAAGATCCGCAGGCAAAACCGTCAAAGCCGTCAATTGACCTAATGCTAAACGATTAGACGTTGAATGAAATGTGTCATTGAGCTTGTTCAATTCAAGCATTTGACTGTGAAGATCATCGGCGAACGTTGTGCTAGAACAGGCAAGAGATACAGAAATTGCACAAAGTGATACAGTGAAGTAACGACTAGGCATACCAAGCTCCCAAAAACTTTGTTAGCGTACGGTGTTTTTGTTATTAACTTGTAAAATAGCTGAGTTTACTTGAAAAAAAAAGCGACTCTCGTCGCTTTCTCTTATTTACTTCAGGAAACTGAATTTACTAAAGAAGCACTCTCATACTATAAGAGTGCGAACAATTACAGATTACCTAGAATTTCATCGCTTAATTTTAGATCGTCATTACGATTAACACTTACGCCTGCAGCAATAATATTACGGGCGATATCTTGTGCTTGCTCTAATGAATGCATCTCATACGTACCACATTGATATTCGTTCAGCTCAGGGATTTCAGACTGCTCAACCACTTTAAGCACATCTTCCATCGCGGCTAACCACGCATCGGCCACTTGGCGCTCTGTGGGTTCACCAATCAAACTCATATAAAAACCGGTACGACATCCCATTGGCGAAATATCAATGATCTCAACATCGCTGCCATTTAAATGGTCACGCATAAAACCCGCGAATAAATGCTCTAGAGTATGAATACCACGCTCACTGAGGATCTCTTTATTCGGTGAGCAAAAACGTAAATCAAATACAGTAATGGCATCGCCCTTTGGCGTGCTCATATGCTTAGCGATACGAACCGCAGGGGCATTCATCCGAGTATGGTCGACGGTAAAGCTATCAAGTAATGGCATAGGGATCTCCAAATTCTCAGGGCGACATCAACGCCACTGTAACTGTCTATTTATGGCTTGCAAGCATAACACCAAATGAATTACGCCGATAACAAGATAATCTAAGATGAAATCATCTCATATAAATCAGATGCTAATGTGACAGTTTGCAGTAAAAAACCATCATTTAGTGTTGACGCTGTTGACTGTAAGCATCCTCAGATATTTTATGGTACTGGCGCACACCTTGCTCATACGCGTGATAAGCATCGTACACCTTTCGCATTAAGGGATCTTGATTCGCTTGGTCTTCAATCACTTGTTTGGAGATTTTCTCAAGCTCCAACAACACGTTCGGTGGAAACGCTTTAAGCTCCACACCTTCGTCCTTCACTAACGTTTCAAGGGCGGTCACGTTACGGGTCGTGTATTCATCGAGCATATCTTGGTTAATGGCTCTCGCAGCAACTTTGACTATGGCCTGTAAATCCTCAGGTAAACTCTCGAATGCAGCGGTATTAATCAAGAATTCCATATTTGAACCTGGCTCATGCCAACCAGGGTAATAGTAGTACTTAGCCACTTTATGTAAACCGAAGGCAAGATCATTCACTGGCCCTACCCACTCTGCGGCATCAATCGCCCCCGTTTGCAGTGCACCATAAAGTTCACGCCCCGCCATGTTTACAGGTACAGCACCAACACGTTTCAACACTTCACCACCTAAGCCCGGCATGCGGACCTTCAATCCCTTAAAATCAGCAATGGTATTGATGGGTTTATTAAACCAGCCGCCCATCTGCATCCCAGTATTGCCTCCCGCGAGGGGAATAATACCAAAAGGTTGATACACTTCAGTCCACAGCTCCATACCACCGCCATAGTGAAGCCAGCCATTTATTTCCTGCGCGGTCATACCAAATGGGATCGATGAAAAAAACTGCGCTGCGGGCGCTTTTCCTCTCCAGTAGAAAGAAGCGGAGTGGGCCATTTGAATTTTACCCTGACTCACACCATCAAATACGGCAAAAGCAGGCATCAACTCACCCGCACCATAAACGCTAATCTTTAACCGACCGTTAGACATTTCATCGACTAAATGCGCAAAACGCTCAGGAGCCATGCCTAAACCGGGGAAGTTTTTCGGCCAAGAGGTCGCAAGACGCCATTCAATGGCAGGTAAAGCATGGGGAACATCAGTTGCGGCATGGGAAGCGGCTACGCTTTGCGCATCACTGGAGACGGGGTTACAACCGCTCAGTCCCATCAGCAGCACTGAGATAAACAAGCTCCCTAACTTACGCATTTTTAATACTCTCTCTGATGTCAAACGAGCACATGGATCCAACTAACATGGAAATGCACTCAGGATGGGTATCGACAATCACATCGCCCAACCTCTTAAAATAAAACATATTTTTAACACAGAAACTAAGGTAGGGAAACTAGAAACTAAGGTCGGCAAACTCAAAAATAGTCTTAAGTTGGTCTAAAACAAAAAGCCACTCTATGAAGAGTGGCCTTGAAATCTAAGCTAAACAGTATTGCTGAGCGATTAATTAACCACGACAATTTGGCGTATTAGGTACTTGTGCATTCGCATCCCACTCATTTTGAGTGAAAGTGTGAATAGACAAAGCATGCACGCCATTGGCTAACTCATGGGCTAAGTGAGTGTTGACCAATCGATGACGGGCTAATAAACGTAAGCCATCAAACTGCTCGCTCACCAGCACAACTTTAAAGTGGGTTTCTGAATTCGGTGGTACATGGTGACGATTACTTTCGTTAATCACTTCTAAATGGGTCGGCGAGAAGCATTCGGTTAATTTCTGCGAAATAGTGTTAGCCACAGTGCCCTGCACATGAGTATTAGACATATTCGAGTCTCAGAATGGGAAAATCCAGTTGCCGCAGAGTACTGCTTCAAATTGAAAAGATCAAATTCACGCTTTCAATTTGTTGATGCCCTACCACTTTATATCCAGCCATATTTCGCAGTGCTTCACCATAGGCAGTTAGCGGGAGGCAATTAACCATGGAAATTAACGATGAGTTGTCTAAAGGTATAGTTCCAACGCGGCTCTTTTACTTTCAACCGTTTAGGGAGGCTATGCAGCCAAGCACTTTGCATGGGCCAATGCATGATCAGTAGATCGCCACTGTTCAAACTTATGCTGTACTTGGTTTGGCTGTGCTTATGCTTAAGCACAAAATCCCGCGTGGCGCCTAAGGTAATAGAAGCAATATGACTCCCCTGAGCAATTTCAGGTTCATCATCACTGTGGGCGCCCATACAATCTTTACCATCGGCGTAGCGATTCACTAATACCCCATTGCTCTCCAAACCATAATCCCGCGCTAACTTATTCCTCAACTTGTGAGCATATTTAGGCCAAGGTAAGGCGCGGATAAACAGTCCTGAATATAAATAGTCGCAGCCCAAATCGCCAAACCACACTTGCTGGCGAGGAATAGCGTGAAACTGACCAAAGACTTGGATTTCAGGGCGATTTAAGGGATAGGTCAGCGCTTCTTTCATTAGCGCCGCTTGCTGCTCAGCATTAAGATAACCCCGCACTAAGGTGATGGGCGGTTTAATTTGAGCCTCACCCTCTGTATCAAACCCTAACTTACCTTGCTGCATTGACGTCCTCCATGTGAGCCGTCGCACTGCGCCATGAAATCTGCGATAATCTGCGCCTTAAATTTATTGGCGCAGTGTGGCACATGACAACACAATTTTCAGTAGCGGGTGTTGAACTCGAACTCTTACGGTATCCAGCTCAGCAGGAATCTAATCTTCAAGCTTGGGATGCCGCCGATGAACACTTACTCAAAAGCCTTATTGAGTCAGAGCAAGCCGCCGTGCCAACCGCCATTATCAACGACAGTTTCGGCGCTTTAAGCTGCGGTTTATCTAAATTGAATCCAAGTTGGCCACTGTGTGTTGAAACCGATGCCAGAACCAGCTTTTTAGGCACCGAACAAAACCATGGCCGCAATCAGTTGCCAATGGATAATCTGCAATGGTTTACCAGCCGCGATACCTTGCCAGAAAACTTAGCCTTAGTATTGATGAAGTTGCCTAAGAACTTAAGCTACTTTGCTCACCAGCTAACGCGCTTGTCGCAAGTGTTACCCGCAGGCACTCGTGTATTAGTGGCCGCCAAAGCCAAATCGATTAATGGCGCCTTACTCGACATTTTTGCTAAGCATTTAGGCCCCGCAAGCGCCAGTTTAGCGTGGAAAAACACCCGAGTGATCACCTGTGTCAGTGATGGCAAACCAAGACCATTAGCCAAAGAAGTGACTTGGGCCATACCCGAATATCAACTTGAGATCAGCAATTTAAGTAATGTGTTTGCCGCCAACAAACTCGATATTGGCGCACGCATCATGCTAGAGAATCTGCCCAAAGGGGATTTTAAGTCGATTGTTGATCTCGGCTGTGGCAATGGCGTGCTGGGGTTACGCACCGCCCAGTTATTCCCAGAGGCTGACATTCACTTTATCGACGATTCTGAAATGGCAGTCGCATCAGCCAAGGCAAACTGGGCACGCAACCAATTGCCCGCAGACAAAGGCCACTTCTATTGGGACGATTGCATGACGCATCTGCCAGAAGAAGTGCAACCGGATCTGGTGCTGTGTAATCCGCCGTTTCATCAAGGTGAAGCCATAACCGATCATATCGCTTGGCAGATGTTTTTAGATGCTCGCCGCCGCTTGAAAGAGGGGGGGATCTTACATATCGTCGGTAACCGTCATCTGGCTTACCATGTAAAATTACAGCGCTTATTTAAGAACTGCACCACAGTCGCCTCCAACGGTAAATTTGTGATCCTGCAGGCACAGAAAAAATAACCTCATCGAAATTGACACGTTAAATGAGAGCCAGCAATGTTTGGCTCTTTTTTATACAGGGCTCTTTTTATGCTGAGCAATGACATGTTGGAAAAGCAGCAGTCGGAGATTTCCTAAAAATCAACAACAACTAGCCGAAAAATACACATACAAGTACACTTCTTGCCGACAAAGGTTTATGAGTTAAGCACTTAAACACTTAGGAATGAGATATGCCGTTAAAGGATGACGTTGCCCAACTAAAAGCTGAGCTGGCACAATTACAATCGCTGCATTTATCGCAGCAATCTTCGCTCGGTCGTCAATTAGCAGAATTCTCCACTAAGCTCGAGACCTTAAGTCAGCAAATTGCGACTGAAGACACGCTCCCATTAACCTATGCGGCACAAACACCAACCCTTGAGCCAGCTTCCGTAGAACCAGCCTCAGCAGAACCCAACCCATGGCAGCAAGGCCCTATACCAAGTGAAACTTGGCAAGAAGACCCTTGGCAAAGAAAAACGAAAAATACCTCGACGGAACAAGCCGCTAAACCGAACACCTTTCTCAAGCGCAAAATCAACAGCTGAGTGATGAAGTCAAATTGCAGGCAAGCGTGCAAGCGGCGAGTCAATTTGATGAGTTGCTATCCCAAGGACTCGCGGCCGTCATGGCACCCTTTGCGGCAGTCAACGAGCAAGTCAAATCTTTCTACCATCATTATCAGGCTAAGGGATTAGGACCTGTCTTTTTAATGACTGTCGTAGGCATTATCACCCTGACCTTAGGCTTTGGTTATTTACTGCAATATTCAATCAACCATTGGTTTTCAGAACTTGGCAAAGCGCTACTCGGGTTTGCCAGCGCGAACGCTATCATAGTGGGCGGGATTTTTATTCGCCAAAAACGCGCGGGTATGGCGGATTTTGGCTCAGGTATTGTCGGACTCGGACTCATACTTAATTATCTCTGCGCGTACTTTATTGGGCCGTATTTTGAGTTAATTCCCAATAGCGCGAGTTTTATCTTACTGTTATTGATCACTTTGGCAGGTTATGGCCTGTCGATGCGCTTAGATGCCAAAGTGATCGCCGTGATCGCCTTAGTCGGTGGTTCGACCGCGCCTATGATGCTGTTATCCCAAAGCTATGCGCCGCTATTGTATCTGCCTTATTTACTGCTTATTGGTGCCGGCGCCCTTGCCCAGAGTCGCAAACTTAAGTGGCCGCTGCTACTGGAAATCACCGCCCTGTTGCACATAGGCTGCATCGAAGCTTTTAGCCATTTCATTGAATTGCCACTCAGCGACGTTGGCGGCGTCAGTCTGCTCGCGCTTATCAGTATTAATGTGTTCTTTTATCTCTACGGCATCACAGGCCTACTATTTACCAAGCAGTTTACCCATCAGGATGAAAAACATAATGCACTAAGCCATCGCATACTCGCCCTACCGATAGCATTGCTCGCCTTTGTGTTATTAGAGTTGACGCAATTTACTGAGTTCGCAGGGGAAATCTTTGCGGCCAACGCACTGATTTGCGCAGCCCTCTATTGGAAGCGCACAGGCAACCTAGAAAAAGCCTGCAACGGCTTATTGTTAGTCTTTGCAGGGAGTTTTGCGGGATTTGCCGCACTGTATTTACTCAGCCACGATTTCCTTGGATTAGTATTACTGCTCGAAGCCTTATTACTGTTGTGGATTGGTACCAAAGAAGAACTAATTTCCGTTCGCGCCGAAGCCTATGTATTGCTGCTGATGGGATTAGGGCTCAATGCGTCTAGTGTACTGACGGGCATGAGCCTTTTAGAATCAAGCTTTATCGATGGGGCGCCAATTTCTCCCTTGTCAGCTTTTGGCTTTCCACTGTTAGCACAGGCCTTAAGTTGCGCCGCCTTAGTCTTAGTGATTCGGCTATTAACACTCCATCATGCATTGCTTTCGACCCTAGAAAGTCAGCTAAACAGAGTGTTAAAAGAGCTATTAAGCGGTTTTTATGTGGCGACAATTATCCTCGCGGCTTACCTTTTGAGCAGCGATTACTACCTCGCCATCTTGCCACTCGTCAGCCTATTACTGCTGTATTTGAGCGCAAAGGACAGACTCGTTATCAGCGAGTTTGCTGCTTGGCTCTTACTATTGCCGCTGCTGTTTAAGGTTGTTGAAGGCATAACGCTCGCGGACAGTTTTAGCTTTAGTGCCCAGCCGCTTATGGCAAAACTGGCACGGTTTGAGTTATTTATCGCCCTACTCTTGGCCCATTATTGGTATCGTCACCACTATAAAGATGCCTTATTTGCCAAAGCCGCTTATACGATGCAAATCTTCTGCTATTTGCTGCTGCCGCTTATTCTGCTGCCCAAAGTCATCCGCAACCATTGGGAATATACCGCTATTGCACTCTGGCTGAGCACCTTTATGAGCCTAGGTTTAGCCTACTTTGTTAAACATAAGAGTTTGAACATAGAAGCCAAAATCCTCACTTGGCTAGCGGTTCTGATGACAGCCTCGCTATGCCTTATTCACGCTTGGCAAGGACTCGCGGCGCTGGCCGTTGGCGCCCTGTTT
The DNA here is from genome assembly GCF_018224605.1 of Shewanella sp. M16. Lineage (NCBI taxonomy): Bacteria > Pseudomonadati > Pseudomonadota > Gammaproteobacteria > Alteromonadales > Shewanellaceae > Shewanella > Shewanella sp. M16. Next base: position 93,397 of record NZ_JAGTUL010000013.1, read on the forward strand.
ATGGGCTTCACCCTGCTCCGCTACCGCCAATTACCCGAGCATTGGCGCCCCTTGCTGCAACGACAATGGCAATTGAGCCCTTATTACTTTGCACTGGTAACGGCCGTGATCGTTTATGGTTTTAATCATTCTGAGCTAGTAGGAATAGCCATGACAGCATTAGCCTTAAGTGGTTATTTTGCATTGCTAATCCAAAGAGGTTTAAGCCTGAGAGGTGTAAGTCAGAGATCTGTAGGCCAAGCCTCATATAGCGCAAAATTCCCCCTCGCCGCCGAAATCCAAGCCGCAATAAAGGAAAGCTACCATCTCGCCTATGGCCTCACTTTAGGCTTAGCCCTGTTGCCCATCATGTTGCATTTTGAGCTAACACTCGGGCTTAATCGTGATAATGCCTCGTTTATGTTAATCGAGTTTTTATCACTGGCGCTCCTAGCAAGGCTTATCTTGCAGCACGGTGCAGCAATACGCTTGCATAGACGCATCTTACCTTTACAAGGACTTAAGTGGGGTTGGCATCTGTTACTCGCCTTGAGTTACTTCATGTGGAGTTATAGCTTCGATAACATGATTGCCGCCCCACTCAGCGCGATTTTATTGGTTATCCATGGCAGTGTGTTGATGTTTATCAGCTTAAAACCACAAAATGCCGATATGATCCGCCTCGCTGCTGGGCTATTTACCTTATCGACGCTTAAAGTGCTATTACTGGATATGGCGTCCTTCGAGCTAGTACAAAAGGTGATTGCCTTTATGCTGATCGGAGTCATTTTGCTGACTGTTTCTTACTTCTATCAAAAGGCGAGAAATCGACTGCAGCAAGATTAACATCGTTTTTAAAGCACTAAAAAAGCCGCTATCGAATTGAATCGATGGCGGCTTTTTACTGTTAACGATTTAATAAAGCGATGAGGTATCGGCTATATTAATATGGACTATTCGATACGAGCTTCGATACGAGCTATTTGCTCGCCAGTGCCTTATCGAGTGCCTGTGCAACATCGTTAATGATGTCGTCGATATGCTCAATCCCAACCGAGATACGGATAAGATCCTCAGACACGCCCGCCCTTGCCAGTTCATCGGCATCGAGCTGTCTGTGCGTAGTGCTCGCAGGGTGGCAGGCCAAGGATTTCGCATCCCCAATGTTCACTAAACGCAGGATCATCTGCAGTGCATCGATAAAACGTCCGCCAGCAAGCTTACCTTCTTCTGCTGTGGCCGCTTTAATCCCAAAGCTGATGATCCCAGAAGCTTTTCCGCCAGTGATCTTGTGGCAATTATCCTGATAAGGGCTGCTCGGCAAGGCGCCGTAGTTCACCCAACTGACCGCCGGATGCAGCACCAGATATTCAGCTAATGCCAAGGCATTTGAGCAATGGCGCTCCATTCTAAGGCTTAAGGTTTCAAGGCCTTGCAACAGTAAAAATGCACTGTGCGGTGACAGTGCGGCGCCGGTATTACGCAGCGGTACTACACGGCAACGACCAATAAATGCAGCAGGACCAAAGGCTTCTGTGTAGACCACGCCGTGATAAGAAGGATCGGCTTGGTTGAGTAAGGCAAATCTTTCCTTATTTGCCACCCAATCGAACTTGCCTGAATCAATAATCACTCCACCGATTGTCGTGCCATGGCCACCAATGTATTTAGTTAAAGAATGAATAACGATATCGGCGCCATGCTCAAAGGGGCGACATAACACTGGAGTCGCGACCGTATTATCAACAATTAAAGGCACGCCATGCTTATGGGCAATCTCGGCTAAACGTTGTAAATCGACAATATTGCCGGCTGGATTACCAATCGATTCGCAGAATAAGGCCTTAGTTTTGTCATCGATCAGCTCATCGAGGCCTTCAAAATCATCGAAGGCCGCCATGCGCACTTCAACGCCTTGGCGCGGCAGCGTATGGGCAAACAGATTATAGGTGCCGCCATAGAGCTGACTGGTACTGACGATGTTATCGCCAACTTGAGTCAAGGCTTGAATCGCATAGGTAATCGCCGCCATACCCGATGCCACGGCCAGCGCACCTATGCCGCCTTCAATGGCCGCCAGACGTTGCTCTAGCACGCTAGTAGTAGGATTCATTATCCGAGTATAAATATTGCCAGCGACTTTTAAGTCAAATAAATCAGCACCATGCTGGGTATCATCGAAAGTATAAGAGGTCGTTTGATAGATAGGTACTGCGGCCGCCTTCGTGGTCGCTTCTGACTCATAACCATGGTGTAATGCCAGTGACTCTAATTTCATTTTCCCTTCCTTATCCGTAGCAGCCCAGTATTCAATCGACATTGAGAATTGCACAAGATTTGTGCATGTTCAACAAGCTAACAGATAGACATCTAGAAGTCTAAAAATTTTTAGCCACAGCCTTTAACTTCGGCGCAAATTGTTGCGGATAAGTTCGGCCAGCACCACGACCGCAGAGACTATCTCTGGCGAGCACTCGTATGAGGCATTCAAACGCATAAAATGGCGGAATTCGACCTGATTACTAAAGAGATTTCCGGGTGCAATACTGATCCCACGCTCAATCGCCTGATAATAAATTTGTGTAGCGTCCATGTGTGATGGCAGCGCTAACCAGAGAAAATAGCCGCCCTGCGCGAAGTTGACCCCCACAGATTCGGGCAGATGCGCGCACAATAATTGATACATGGCCAATTTACGGCTGGCTAACTTTTTGCGTAACTGTTTCAAATGCCGTTCATATTGCGCCGACTGAATAAAATCGGCGATGGCGAGCTGCATCGGCGCACTAGTCGATAACGTCGACATGACTTGTAAGCGTTGTAACTGCGGTGCATGGCATCCTGCCGCAACCCAGCCGACACGATAACCAGCAATCAAAGACTTAGAAAATGAGCCGCAGTGCAACACCCGTCCTTCTGTATCGAAGGCTTTTACTGGCCTTGGCGCGCTGGAATCAACATAGAGTTCTTGATAAACATCATCCTCAATCAGACTGACCTTATGCTCGTTTAGTAACTGATAAAGCGCCTGTTTTTTAGCATCCGATAAGCTGCAACCTAAGGGATTTTGATGTTGGCTCATCAACCAGCAGGCTTTCACTGGATAGGTATTTAACACTTCAGCCAGCGCCTCAAGATCAATCCCCTGTTGTGGATCGGTAGCAACCGCAATCGCTCTGAGTTTAAGCCGTTCAATGGCTTGCATCGCGCCATAAAAGGTCGGTGATTCAATGACAACCCAATCACCCGCTTGAGTCAGCGTCGCTAAGCTCAAGTTGAGCGCCTCCATGGCACCCGAGGTAATGATGATTTCGTCGGGCGAAATGCTAATGCCCAATTTGGCATAACGTTGGGAGATAGCCTTACGCAATCCCGCATTTCCTGGCGGTAAATTATCGGCGGCAAAAGAAGGTGACATGTGCCGAGTCACCTTAACCAAAGATCGCGCCAGTGCTTGTTGCGGGAATAAACTAGGATCGGGAAATCCTGAGCCAAAGGGCACTATGTCCGCCTGCTTTGAAGCCTGCAGCACATTGAATACAAACTCATTAATATCCACGCTATCGGAAAGATAAATCGGCTTTTGTCGCTCGGGATAACGAAAGGCTTCTCCCTGCCGCGCGATTAATTCCGGCTTTGGCGCCACTAAATAGCCAGACTTAGCCTGCGCCGAGATCACGCCTTGGCTTTCCAATAACTGATAGGCATTGAGCACTGTCATCAGACTCAAACCCGAATCGGCCACAGTTTGGCGCAGCGACGGCAACTTGTCCCCCGCCTGCCAGACACCTTGGGCTATTCGTGTCTTTAATTCCTGCGCTAACTGCTCGTACTTCGTCATCTGTTATAGCCAAGTCAAGATATTCTGTGTCTGTTATAGCCAGCATATCCCATGGTCTAATAGCACACAAGCTTTCACCGTCAAGCCAATTTAGGGTTCAGTGAACGCGACTAGAACAATGCCTTTGTAACGAGAAATGCCTATCGCTCGAGGAAATTATGTTTGATTTTGATGCCACAGTACTCGCTAGGATCCAATTTGCTTTTACCATCTCTTTTCACATTATTTTCCCTGCCATCACTATCGGCCTCGCCACCTATCTAGCAGTATTAGAAGGCTTATGGCTGAAAACAGCGAATGAGGTTTACCAACAACTCTATCAATTTTGGTCGAAGATTTTTGCCATAAACTTTGGCATGGGCGTGGTCTCAGGCATAGTGATGGCCTATCAATTTGGTACCCATTGGAGTGCTTTTTCCGCCTTCGCGGGCAGCGTAACTGGGCCACTACTCACCTATGAAGTGCTTACCGCTTTCTTCCTCGAAGCGGGGTTTCTGGGAGTCATGCTATTTGGTCAGCAGAAGGTAGGTAAAAACCTGCATTTCTTCGCCACTTGTATGGTCGCCACGGGCACGATTATCTCGACCTTCTGGATCTTAGCTTCAAACAGCTGGATGCAGACGCCCCAAGGTTTTGAAATCGTGAACAATCGCGTTATTCCAGTGGATTGGTTTCAGATAGTGTTTAACCCTTCATTTCCCTATCGTTTAGCCCATATGACAGTGGCGGCCTTTATTTCATCGGCTTTCTTTGTGGGCGCATCGGCGGCTTGGCACTTACTCAAAGGTAACGATACACCCGCGATCCGTAAGATGTTGTCTATGGCGATGTGGATGGCGTTAATTGTCGCGCCGCTGCAAGCTGTAATTGGTGATTTTCACGGCTTAAATACCCTTGAATATCAACCTGTAAAAGTCGCGGCGATGGAAGGCCATTGGCGTAATGAGGGTGACAAACCCACACCGCTTATCTTGTTTGCGATTCCCGATATGGACGCAGAGAAAAACCACTTCAGCCTCGAAATCCCAGGGCTCGCGAGCCTGATCTTAAAGCATGATTTAAGCAAACAAGTGCCAGCCTTGACTGAGTATCCCGCCGAGGACAGACCCAATGTGTTGTTAGTGTTCTGGAGTTTTAGGCTCATGGTCGGCTTAGGCTTATTGATGATTTTTGCTGGACTGTGGAGTGCTTATCTCAGGCGCAAAGGCAGCCTCTACAGCAACAAACACTTTCTGCGATTTGTATTGGTGCTCGGCCCCGCCGGATTACTCGCCACACTAGCGGGCTGGTTCACTACCGAACTTGGCCGTCAACCTTGGGTGATCCAAGGATTGATGCGCACGCAGGATGCCGTGTCTTCCCACAGCGTTACCCACCTGAGTATCAGCCTAGGGATTTTCATCGTCAGTTACTGCGGCATCTTTGGCGTTGGTTATCGCTATATGATGCGACTCATCCGCAAAGGGCCAGATATCGCGGCAACAAGCCATTAATTTTACAGTAAATGAATCTAATTTTACCTATTCAATCTTAAACATATTTAAGGGCTCACCATGGAATTCGATCTACCCTTGATTTGGTTCGGGATCATCATTTTTGCCACCTTAATGTATATCGTGATGGATGGCTTCGATCTCGGCATCGGCATACTGTTTCCCTTCATTCACGACGAGGACGACAGGGATATTATGGTCAATACCGTCGCCCCCGTTTGGGATGGAAACGAAACTTGGTTAGTGCTCGGCGGCGCTAGTCTGCTCGGTGCATTTCCCCTCGCCTATGCCATAGTGCTCGAAGCGCTAACCATACCGCTGCTCATCATGCTGCTGGCATTGATTTTTCGCGGCGTGGCATTTGAGTTTAGATTTAAGTCGGGCGCAGAAGCTAAACCATTCTGGGATAAAGCGTTTATGTTTGGCTCTATCACGGCCACCTTTTCACAGGGTGTAGTGCTGGGGGCGTTTATCTCCGGCATTTCGGTGAGTAACCAACAATTTAGCGGCGGTAGTTTCGATTGGTTAACGCCCTTCTCACTTTTCTGTGGATTTGGCCTTATGCTGGCCTATGCTCTGCTCGGCGCGACTTGGTTGGTGAAAAAATGCCAAGGCGAGCTTAAAACGACCATGCAACAACTCGGCAGAGCACTGACCTTATGCCTGTTGATGACCATAGGTTTAGTCAGTTTATGGACCCCCTTCGTGCAACCCAATATTGCCCTGCGCTGGTTTAGCTTGCCGAATTTGTTTTACTTTGCCCCAGTGCCAATACTGGTATTAGCCTGCAGTTGGGCCTTGATAAAATCCCTAAATCGTGATGATAACTATCAGCCATTCCTACTCACTCTAGGGCTGATTTTCTTAGGATTTAGTGGCTTAGGGATCAGCATCTGGCCGCACATTATTCCACCCAACATCAGCCTTTGGCAGGCAGCAGCCCCCGACAGCAGCCTGAGCTTTATGCTCGTCGGCGCCCTGATGATCATCCCGCTGATTTTGGTTTATACCTTTTGGAGCTACTACGTGTTCCGCGGCAAAGTAACCAAGGATGCCGGCTATCACTAGCCATGACTTTAGATGAGAGTTCCCAAAACGCGACTGAAGCTAACTTGGCTTAGGTCGCTGATTCACTTTAGATGACTTTACATATGCAGGAGATCAACATGACGACCCAAACGAAATCCCTCGCCTATCGACTCGGCTGGTTAGTGCTGATTTGGTGTACAAGCGTAAGCTGTCTGTTCCTCGTCTCTATGTGTATCAAAATACTTTTAAAAGGTGCGGGCTTAACAACCTAAGTAAATATTGACTTTAGAAGCTTATATTAAGGCTTAATTCAGTTAGTACCCATAGCATCTAGCGACATTGCACTAGAACATTCAATGGTTGAATTAATTTGGCTTTCAGTTAAGCCAAATTAACAAGTGCTCAGTTTACTTTACGAGTGCTAGCATTAAATTGACGAAGACTAGCCCCAATATGACAAAGTTAAAACAATGTTAAATCCAGTTTTACTGTTATCAGTATATTCAGCAAGATTAGCTTAGTTAGGCTTGCTTTATATTTTTACTTGACCTATGGTATCAGCCAAGCAATTACTTATTTAGTTAATGGCAAGACCGATATACTAAATCGATATACAAAAATAAATAATCAATTGAATATCAACTTTTGACTGGAGATGTAACACTATGTTTAGCACTGCATTTTCATCACTATTCTCCCATGTGTTAGCTAACACATCTAGTTCAGTAAGCTCAATCCGCCTCTCGCTCAAATTCCCAGTCTAAGCCGAGCGTCACTCGCGCTCGGCAGAATTATAACTTCTTGTGAAATAAGCACAGAGTAATACACATTTTAATTTCTATGCTTATATTTTAACTTTGTTATTTCAGAGGCGGCAATGGCATATTCTTTTTTTAGTAGTCTTTTCCAGAATTTTATTCTAAAAACTGAAACCTATTATTTACAAAACAGTTTTAATGCCTCTCTACGCCCAACGGCTTTGGCAGGCGTGATTAGTAAGCTTGAGCAGCTAAAGCATGATACGACGAGTGATAAAGTGACTGTGGGACGGGAAATTCACTTAGTTAATCTGCAGGATCAGCAAGAGTACCAAATTGAACTCGTGTATCCACCAAGGCATAAACCCAGTGCAGGACGTTTCTCTGTCATATCAGATTTAGGCGTCAGCTTACTTGGGTTGTCAAAGGGCGAACTGGCAGAGGTGAGCATTTTAGGCAAACCAGTTCTGTTTATGATTAAAGATGTCAGTTTAACGAAAAAACAACCTAAAAAGTCTGTATAGAAAAATCATTTGGGCATACTTTTTGTAAATGGCTATTGAATATTGCTACTTGACAACATTTCATAAAATTTTAAAGATATGATTATTAGGCTGTAAGCATTTTAAAATAAAGCATGTTCAATTCAGTGGCAACATGCTTTGAACTCGCTATTAGCGGCGGCTTATAGCGGCATTTTCAACATAATATCATAAGAGGGAATGTTATTTTGAAGTCATTAACTGGCCGCGATATTTATTAAAGAGACACTTTAGATAAGTTTAACACTGCAATTAACGACTCTTTGCAACTATTTACGTATAAGTCATGGCAGCGCTTTAGAGTAAACAGCAAAGGGGTTAAGAGGTTTAGCACGGCGCCTCAATCGTTAAATTTATTTTTATACTCTTTATAAATAAACCGTCTCAATTAAAGCCTGAAATAAAAATTGAGCCCAACTATCGAAACCGATTTGCGGCGCGGGTTCGGATAGTAACCTTCACTTTGGAGTTTATATCTATGAGTAAAGAAAAAAACAAAAAACCGCCAATGAAAACCTTAAAAGAGAAGCGTCAAGATAAACGGAACCGCCAAAAGGCTTCCGACTAACTTATCTAACTCTGTAAAAAACCTTAAATCCTCTCTTTAAATAGGCCGAAAATAGGGTGTTAACACTTTAGCACCCTATCTTATTTCACAGTTTCCCCCAATATTTTTAGTGCATCATCTAACGCGACTTTCGCATAAGATCTCATCATCTCGCCTTTATTAAGCCTTGCTCCATCAGCCACTCAATCACAATCGGCGGCGATACTGCTCAGGTGAGCACTGAGCATATTTTTTAAACATCACGATATAAGGCGAAGTTTGGTTATAGCCGAGCGTCAATGCCACTTCTTTGATCGCAAGTCCCTGACGTAATAGATGTAATGAATAGATAAACTTATGCCTTTGTCTTAGCTCAGTAAAACTCATCCCCAGAACCTCTTGGCAGCGACGAGCTAAGGTACGCTCTGTGGTATGTAATTCACTGGCCCAAGATTTAAAGGTTTTCGAACTCGCAGGGTCGGCTTCAAGTGCCAGCAACAACGGCTGTAACAGTTTATCTGAAACGGTGGGCAGAAATTGCGGTAGAGCTTTACCCAAGGTCAGCTGATCGAGCAAAACCTCAACCAGTCGCTTATCCGCCGCAGTTTCTGCCACAGTGACTTGCCGTTCCCGCAGATCGTTAACGATCGATTGGGCAATGGATGTCACGGCTAAAAGACAGGTCTCTATGGGAAAAGCCGCAGCCCGCTCGGCAACTATATTCATCGAGCAATAATGAATACTGCGCCGAGTGTAACTTTCATGTTCTATCCCCGCAGGAACCCAAATCGCATATTGTGACGGCGATAAAAACCGTTGCCCTGCAGCATGTAACTCCATAATTCCACCGCTGATTAACTGCAGTTGCCCCCAAACATGTTGATGTTTTGGCGTTACCGTATTTGGCAGGAAAGCTTCATAGTTGAAGAAGATATCTGCAGCAGGCTCTTGTTCTGCCGTGAGCGGATGGTAAACCGTGCGCATTTTGATGCCCTCGAAGCTATGGTGGTCCAAAAAACTCAAACGAAATCGCTAACCCAGATTACGCTTGTCCGTAGAGGAATTGACCTTGTCTGATAAGCGATATTTATATCATAACCGACCATGGATAATAGCCACTAATCTATTATCTGGATGCTTAAGTGATAAGCCATAAGCTATGGCCAGTCACTTTAGCCAGTACCTAAAGGCAAGACCATGCTGTATTTGTTTCCCCTGTTGGCCGTATTAATTTGGGCAGGCAATTCGATAGTCAACAAGCTCTCATTTGGGATTATCGATCCTGAAGCCATAGCATTTTACCGTTGGTTTTTCGCTATGTTATTGTTAACACCCTTTGTCGCAAGTCGCGTCTGGCAAAAACGCCAAGTGATACTACCTTTGTTACCTAAGTTCGCTACTTTGGCTTTCTTAGGTATGGTGCTAAACCAAAGTCTGGCCTATTTTGCGGCGGCAACCACCACGGCAACAAATATGGCATTAATCACCTCTCTCGTGCCTATGATCAGTCTGTTTTTAGCCGTGCCATTACTCAAGCAAAAATTATCACCGTTAGCCTTTGGTGGCACCTTAATCTCGCTATTTGGATTGATTTTTATGCTCAGTCACGGCGATATGATGAACCTTGCCATCGGCGTGACCCAAGGTGATTTACTGTTGCTCTTTAGCGCCTTTGTGTATGCGCTCTATGGCGTATTACTGAAACGCTGGCAACTGCCACTACCGACTTGGGAATCGGTTTATATTCAAGGACTCATAGCCGTATTCATGCTAACGCCACTGCTGTTTACGAGTCCCAGCATAGCGATCAGTGCCCAATCAGCACCACTGATACTTTACGCTGCTATCGCTGCCTCACTTTTAGCGCCGTGGGCTTGGATCAATGGCATAAGCAAACTCGGCGCCGATCGCACCAGCGTATTCTTTAATTTAATGCCTATTATTGCGGCGATACTGGCGGCCATCATCCTAGATGAAACCTTAGCCATTTATCATTATATTGGCGGTTCTATGGTGATTATTGGTGTCATGCTAGTGCAGATAAAACCTAAGCCTAAAGTCATCCCTACCCTAGCTTGTCCTGAATAATCCAAAGTAATGCGTCAACGCCTTGGTAATAGTGACCAAGGCGGTTTCGCTTATTTCAATGCGTACAAAATCCCATCGCAATCTGCTGCACGCAAAGGCAATTCTATAAATAACGGCTAAGCTATTTATTAAGTTATTAATGGAGATCGTCCTATGTTTAACAGTATTCGCGTTAAGTTTTCACTGATGTTTGCCATTATGGCGACAGCCCTCATTGTCATGGCGGTCACCGATGCTATGCAAAGCCGTGCTACTGTGAAACAGATGCAGGAATTTAGTCAGTTATTTAATCCCGCAATTTCGGCAATTCTCAATGCAGATCGCGACCTTTATCAAGCGCAGCTAAGTGAAGAAGTGTTACTCAGGGAAGAATTATCTGCCGATAATCGCAAAAATGAGATTGATAACTGGCAAGAGAATGTCGATCAAGCCCGTGACAGAATGGGAGAATTTAAAAAAATCCTTACAGATCACCTGCAAGTACTGCAATCAACCAATGGCTTTGAGGCGCAGTTTTCGCTCTGGTATCAAGCCTCATCAGAGGTCATTAATGCCGTTAAAAGTAATGATTTTGAACGCGCGAAACAACTCCACGAAACCAAATCCAAGCAAGAATTTAAGGCATTAAGAGATATCTACAATGCCGCGGGCGAAGCCGCCGATAACAGAGTAAAAGAGCTAGATTTACAAGCAACGGAACAGGCAACCACCCAAACCCAAATATCCTTAACGATAGCGAGCTTAGTCGCCATTGTGGCGCTGTTGATTGCCTACTTCGGCCCTAAAATCATAGTCAATGCAATTGAAGATATCACTAGCAGGATCAACGACATTGTCGATGGTGACGGTAACTTAACCCAAAGGATCCCTATCACACGTCAGGATGAAATCGGCGAGCTCGCCCATGCATTTAACTTATTTGTAGAGCAGCTACAGCAAATGGTCATCTCGATTATTGGTCAAACTAAGGATGTGAGCCAAACCGTTGAAAGTCTTGCAACTAAGTCAGCCACCACAATCAACATCAGCCATGAGCAAGAGCAGTTTGTCGATACCATTGTCACAGCAGTAAATGAAATGAGTGCCGCCGTAAGGGAAGTCGCCAGCAATGCCCTGCACACGGCAACCGAAATCACTAAGGTGAACGACCAAACGGTGGAAGGTAAAAATATCCTCGCCCAGTCCGTTAATCATATTCAGCAACTGTCTGAATCAGTTAAAAATGCCGTAACGGTTATCGAAAAACTCTCAGTTAATTCAGCCAATATTGCCTCAGTGCTCGATGTAATCCGCTCTATTGCAGAGCAAACTAACCTGCTCGCCCTTAACGCAGCGATTGAAGCGGCGCGCGCTGGCGAACAGGGCCGCGGCTTTGCCGTGGTCGCCGACGAAGTGCGTACACTGGCGAGTCGCACCGAAACCTCGACCCAAGATATTCAACGTATGATTGAAGAATTACAACGCGGCGTAAATGATGCGGTTAAGAGTATTGAATCAGGCGCCAGCCTGACTACATCAACCGTCACCCTCGCCAGCCAGACCCAAGATGCATTAGATGAAATTCTAAACTCTACCTCTAAGGTCAGTGAGATGTCCACTCAAACGGCGACTGCGACCGAAGAGCAAACCCATGTGACCGAAGAAATTAATCGTAACTTGACCGAATTATCCGATAAAACAAGATACTGCAACTTAGTGATCCAAGAAACGCAGCAAATAGTCGTCAACACTAAAGCCATTTGCAGCAACCTACAAAAAGAAGTTGCGCGATTTAAAGTCGCTTAAGATAAATGACTAACGACACATGGTTAGCGATAAGCTATTGAAACGAAAAGAGTGCCCAATGTAGGCACTCTTTTTAATGGAAATAATACCAAGAAAAGCTTGAAGACAATAAAAGCCCACAACCGTATGCAAGTTGCAAATAACGGTAACGAAACCCAAGTTGTATCGATTCACCCGTTAAAGTGCGAATAACAGTACTAACTGCTTAATGTTAACTCACAGTAATGATTGAATTTCTAATTCCATCATCTGCAAAAGCTGTAAAACAGGCAAAAGATACATCAATCAAAACTGACTAATTGACCACCCAAGTGAGCAATTTTTTCAGCGGCCAAGTCGGGATTAAGATAGCCTGCGACTTTCGTTAACGCATCGGCGCGCCAAGCAAAAGAGGCTCTCACACTAACAATACGCTCGCTTTCAGCATCGACGTTCGTATCGGCAACATTGCCAGTTGGCAGTAATAGTGCAGGGTAATCATGACTTAAGGTTTGTGAGACCCTTGAGCTGGCGAGCGCCATATTGCTAACGCAGAGCTTTTGGCTCGCTCCTAATGGACCGCGGCACACTACATTTAAAGATGCACTGCCAAAAACTTTTAAATCGCCACCCGCATTGACCCAACCTCCGCTCACGCCAGCGCGACGCAGCTCACTCACTGCCATATCAACCGCATAACCTTTAGCTATACCATCTAAGGTTAAAATTAGCGGTCTAGCTAATCGCGCTTGATTACCTTTTATTTCAATATCTTGCCACTCGCCTTGCAACAGTAAAGGCATACCAAGATAGGCAGGCAATGCACCGCGAGACATCATTTCGCCGCCAACGGTACAATTGAATAAGTTGTTGCTCGCCTTACCCAGTCCCTTAGCCAACTTGAGCACTCGTAAACTATCTTGGCTTAACGTTACCCAAATTCCCGGCTGCCGATTTAACTGATTTAACTCGCTGTCCTGTTGATGGAAGCTCAGCAACCGCCCAATATGGGTCACACGCGAAAAAGCCGCGCTAATAGCCGCTTCCAATGCTTTATCTTTAAGTTGTACCTCACCGCTTTGATTTGGCAGTGACTCGGCAGCGATTTCCACCAGCGTTCCGAGTAATGGCTTAGCGCGACGTATCATGATAATACCCACTGTGGTAGGAAGATCTGAGGGATCAGCAATAAACGCTTCATCCAGTTAAATTTAAACAAAGCACTAAGAGTAATTAACATAATTTGTGCGGATTCTATTAAAGTCTCTACTTCAATACAAATTGTTGCCATTAGTTTTTATGGGGATTTTAGATGCTTGAAACTGTTTTACATTTAAAAACAATAGATTGCTTATTAAGGTTTTATTAAAGTTATTTGACTTATCATTGCTATCACAACGCTGCACAAGCGAACTAAGTCAATACGTCCCCAAATGAGCCCTATTGATTAATGCCACTCATCATTTACGCTATTTATGGCTGTCTTACCCACCAACAACTCAAACTAAATGGAGCAATAAATAGCCGGCTTACTCCATCACACCAGTCATCCGCTTAAATTTTACGCTATTCCATTCAGTTGAAATACACGCTAAATCAGATATAAACCCTCTAACTCAATCTAAATGAAAACAGGTAAATTATTGATTAGTAATTAAAATAAAGACTAATTTTCATCTTATACAACCTATTAATAACCTAGCGATCACAACGGAAGTAAAAACATCTAGACGTCTAAATTGACAGGTTATCAGGGATCAAATATGCTTTGCCTCAAGTTGCTAGGATACGATGCCGAGGCAACACTGAATTTAAGCGAGTTTGACTGCCAAGGATCCTGCGGAAAAACCCTAAGCGAAAGAGAGATAACATTTGAGCAATCCAACAGCAGCACAGCACAGCCCGGCATCTTTTATTGCCCTGTTGCCATTATTTGTTTTCCTTGGTCTTTTCATTGGCGCGGGTGTGTATTTCCAAAGCCAAGGTGTCGACTTTGCCTTCTATCAATTACCCAGCGTTATCGCTATTTTACCTGCAATCATTCTGGCGTTGATTTTATCAAAACAGAAATTAAATCAATCGATTGATACCTTTATTGGCGGTATTGGTCACAGCAATATTATTGCTATGTGTTTAATTTACTTACTTGCAGGCGCCTTCGCTGCAGTCGCTAAAGCCACTGGCGGCGTCGATGCTACTGTTGCTCTTGGTTTATCGTTAATACCATCGAACCTGTTACTACCTGGTTTCTTCGTGATTGCCGCTTTTATCGCAACGGCCATGGGAACCTCTATGGGGACAATCGCGGCTGTCGCTCCCATCGCCCTAGGCGTAGCCGACCAAGCGCAAATCGACTATGCACTGATGGCGGGAGCCGTGATGTCTGGCGCCCTATTTGGTGACAACTTGTCGATTATTTCCGATACCACAATTGCAGCTACGCGCACCCAAGGCTGTGATATGAAAGATAAATTTCGTGAAAATTTGATTTTCGCTATCCCCGCATCACTGCTAACCTTAATCGCCTTTGTATTTGCCGGACAAGGCCAAGCAGAGTTAGCAACGCAGAATATCGATCTTATTAAGGTCATTCCTTATCTGACCATTTTGATCTTAGCCGTGGCGGGTTTGAACGTATTTGTGGTCTTGACCTTAGGTATCTTATTAGCGGGCGCAACCGGCCTGTTTACTATGGATTACGGCGTGATCCAATTCGGTAAAGATATTTATGCTGGCTTTAGCAATATGCAGGAGATTTTCATTCTGTCTATGCTAGTGGGTGGTTTAGCCGCACTCATGCAGCAGCAAGGTGGTCTTGCCTTTGTGAGTAAACAGATTGAAAAGCTGATCACTCGTTTCTCTAAGGCGCAAGGTGAAGCTTCATGCCGTGCAGCTGAGCTAGGTATGGCAGGTATAGTCGCAGTGACTAACTCTTGTGTGGCTAACAACACGGTTTCTATCGTGGTGACGGGTGATATTGCAAAAGACTTAGCAGAGAAGCATGGCGTGAGTCCAAAACGTGCCGCCAGCATACTCGATATTTTCGCCTGTATTATCCAAGGTTTGATCCCGTATGGTGCACAGGCACTCTTGATTGCTTCGACCTTTAGCATCACGCCATTAGCAGCGGTATCACACGCTTGGTACTGTATGATTTTAGCCGTAGTGGCTGTTGCGATTGTAATTTTCCGCAAACGACACTAAATGATATTTGAGTCGCATGAGTAAAATCTAACGTTTATGACAAGGAACGCACTAGGCGTTCCTTGTCATTTTAAAGTCCTCTTTTGGCCAAAAAGCATCAACTCGCTTGCCTTCATTAAACAATTCAGGCAAGTTACCGCATTCAATGTGGTCATATCCCGTCAGTATATTTTTAGTCTCCATGAATCCTCTTTATCACCAAGAACCAAGTTATTACGATCTACATCGTCTTATTACATGGTTGATTGTAGGCGCAGCCTTTATTAGCGCTTCTGGAGTTTTAATTGCTATTTATGCTGAATATCAAAACGTTGGAGTTCAAGTCTTACAAATACGAGCTGATTTTTTAGGTAACTATATCAACTCACCCCTCGCTTATGTGTTTAATTTAAGCTTATTAGCTGCGGGGCTCTGCATACTCATTTCAATGACCGGGCTCTACTTACTAAAACTAGATACGTTCAGCCAATGCATAGCACTTACAGGTGCTTGGGTAGGAGTCTCTGTGATTTTGATGGGAATATTCCCCATTAATTTTTTGAGCATACACAGAATAGTTTCAACGAGTTATCTATTAAGCACCCTCATCTTACACAGCCTTGTGATTATAGCGGGGATAGTGCCTCGGTTTATTTGCCCAAAGCCACTGTTCTATTTGAGCCTGATCAGCTTTTGTAGTGCAGTGAGTTTAACCCTGCAATTAGATTGGACAATATTGGATTTCCCTCCCTGTGTGCCCCAAACACACTTTTGTACTGTTTCAGCCAATATGTGGCTGCAAACTAACTTGAGTATTATTTGGTGTTTAAGCCTAGCCTTTGCAATGCGGCGCCTATCAAAAATACTGTATCATCGCGCCCAAGAACGCCAAATACTTTAGGGTAATCCATGCGCTTAGCAAAATACCTCGCCCAGTGTGGCATAGGCTCACGCCGTGAAGCCTGCCGTTTGATTGAGGCTGGGCGCATCACACTCAATGGCGGTATCGCCCGCCACACAGATCCCATCTGTTTGGACGAGTCATTAAACTGCCTCGACTGTATTGAGTTTGATGGCAAACCTATCACTAAAGCCGAAACGCTCGCCTATTGGGTATTTAACAAAGCTGTGGGCACGGATTGCCGTCTGCTTGAGCAAGATGAAACGAGCCTCATACACCTACTTCCCAAAGCACCAAGACTCTACCCCGTCGGCAGACTCGATAAAGACTCCCGCGGCCTGTTGCTGTTAACTAACGATGGTGAGCTGACTCATAAACTGATGCACCCCAGTTTTGCCCACAGCAAAACCTACCATGTGCGCCTCGATAGGCCATTCGCAGATGATTTTGTTGAGCAAATGGCCAATGGAGTGCGTTATAAAGACCTGCAAACCCTGCCCTGCCAAGTCCACCGCCTCAGTTCGGACAGCTTTGAAATCGTGCTGACTCAGGGATTAAATCGACAAATTCGTAGGATGTCCAAGGCACTCGGATATCGCGTTATCGATCTTGAGCGCGTCGCCATAATGACACTGAATTTACGCAAATTAGCATTGGGTGAGTTACAAGAAGGGCAAATGCGGCCACTAACAGAATCGGAAATTGCAGAGCTAAAAGCAGTACTGGCGATAAAATAAATTGATGGTTGGAATATTACATTAAGCCAATAGCTGATAATCGTCAGCCCCAAAGCAAGACCTTAGAGTTTTCCAAGTTTAGTTTGAATGCTTTAATCAAAATCAAAGTCGTGGGGCTTCACCCCACACCCGACCAAGGAGGACTGCTCGTCCTATCCTCCTTGGATGCTCCAAGACGCCCCCAACAGAGTTGAAAGCCCCTTGTGCTCATTGACAAATTTGCTATCGCTTCCGAAGGATGCGTCCCTGCACCTGCGAAAGCTAGTCGGTCATCCATGACCGAACTCACGCAATTTGTCTATTCGCCCTGCGGCAACTCTGAGGGGAGGTATATTCCTTGGAGTTTTGAGTCGTTAGATAGCGATTCATCAACAAAAAATAAGCGCGAAAAATGATAAAGCTAAAACGATATCAAGTGATTAGCGTCAAAGCTGTATAAAAAATAGCTACCGCAAAAAAGTAAATTCCTATAGCATCATTTATACCCATTTACACGGATGTGGCAGCGGCTAAGTCCAACAAACGATTTATGCAATAGGAGTCACATCATGGCCATGGAAGTATCTGACTGGATCGCAATAGCCGCTTTGGCAACTTCATTTATTGCTTATCTAGAATCTAAAAAGGCAAATCGAACCAACGAGGCTATTAGTGCATTGACAGAGGTTATAAATGCCTCCGAAAAGACACAGACCTATCTACAGGCTCGCACGGAAGGGATGGAGCGAAATCGAGAAACCGAGTGGGATCTTGCGGAACGTTGGTCGCGTTCAGCTTTTCTCATTTCGCGCATAAACAAAGAATTATCTGTTCGATTGGATGCTAAAAGTAGATTTTGGCGTGATCCAGAAACATGGAACGTAGATTTGCGTGCTCACAAAGATATATCACTTGAGAAGGTAGCGATAGATGCTCGCCAATTAATGGCGTCTTATGCATAAAATTGGTTCAAACCGTTCGCTCCGCTCACTAGAACGGGCTAAAGCCCGCCCCTTAAACAAACGTTAGCCCTCCAGAGGAATAAAGTGATATTTCGAACGTTAAGTATATTAGCGATAATTGGCAGCATTTTGTGGTTAATAAGTGAGCCTAGCCCAGAGCCCGCAGTCGTGTTTATTGCTAGTCTCGCTGTATTCTTCAGAGACGAAGTCCATGGCATCATTGGTGCTAAATTTATATCTCTCTCATCACGAGCGGCTCCAATCCGTGATTTTCAGAACTACAAATATTCATTTGTTTCCGATAACTATATATCACCTGCGATATTAGATGATCTTAATGGTTGGATTTCTGATGTTGGCGACCAAATTGTATCTATCAATATCTCTGACGCCAATAAGAGTAATCGCTATTTTGGTGAAGTTGATGCGAGGCATGTTCCTGACGCTTTTCCCGTAGTCGACTATAAAAGTGATGATAAATATTTGAGTTACCAGTATGTTGGTTGTTCGTTTAGTGGCGTTCATATCCTGAAGTTAGTTTCTAACTACGGAGGTACAGGCTACTTCCATTCGCTATTACTTGTAACTGTAGCGGTGGATAGCTGCATTGAGTTTGAAGCAACTTCTGAAGCCATTAAAAAGGAACGCTTTGTTATCAAAAAAGTAGGCTCAATACCTTTAGGTGACCGTTACGAGGGTGCGGTTACGTATAAGCTGGGCTTCCTGACAATATCCGCTTGTGAAGGTTTAAAAGCCCGACGTACCAAGCGTGAGCGGGTATTCATACTTTAAACCGAGGACTAATAAACTGTTTAAGAGGAATTCGCAACGCCTAGTATTTTCACTATGCGTTGGTTTTAGTGTTTAAGGTGGTATGCGGGAGCTTCGGTATTGCATTTCTCGCACCTTAACAGGGCGTTACCCCATAAAAATTTTAATTTGAAACTTACTAATTTGAGCTAATGGTCTAACTCGTAATTGTCCAAAAGCGTGCAGCGTAAGGCTTTTAAATCTACAGATTACACTAACGCTAAAAAGGTGAGCCATGGTGATTTGCGAGACGACCGTCCGCCCCATGGACGGGTTTCCACGGATGGACTTGCTGCGAGTCGGTGAGCTAATACCATAGCGCAGCTATCTCAACAGCCATCAGCAAGCCATTACACCCACAAAAAAATAGCGATAAACCCAGTGAGTTTATCGCTATTTTATTGTCTTGTTATCGCTGCATTCAAAGAGCGCTTGAATGCCAGTAATCCGAATAACGCTAGGCCGGACCATTGCTGGTGCGGCAATGGATTACTTAACGATTTCCATCTCGGCTAATAAATTGTCGGCATGATCTAAATACTTCATTACCCACAGCATATAACGGCTGTCGACATGAATAGAACGGTTAATCTCGTTATCAAATGCCCAACCGCCGATAATGCTTTCATACACACCGTCGAACAATAGGCCCACTAATTCAGCACGGCCGTTTAAGGTCGGTGAGCCAGAATTTCCGCCAGTAGTATCTAAAGTTGATAAAAAGTTTACTGGTACAGAATCTATTGATTTCATATAGAAATCACCATATTGCTTCTGCTTAATCAGCTCTAACTCTTTCTTCGGTGCATCGAATGGGTCAACACCCGTGTCCTTTTGCACTATGCCTTCAAGGCGAGTGAATGGCACGGCCACTAAACCGTCTTTTGGCGAATAGCCTTTCACATGACCAACCGTGACACGCAGGCTTGAGTTAGCATCGGCATACACTGGCTTACCTTGCTCTAGGTTGTAAGCAATAATGGCATCCATATATTGCGGACGCACCTTCATTAGTTCACCCGCTAATTCTTTTTCTTTCTTTTCTTCGGCCATATCTGTGTCATACATAGCGACAGCGAATTGAATGAAAGGATCTTTAGAGGCTTTAAAATCGGCAACGGATTTGTCCATCCACGCCAGACGAACGTCTTTCTTACCTAACTCAGTTTTGGCGTACATTTTATCTAAGGTTTTCGAAAGCTTAGCTTCACTAAACTTTTTATCGATACCAAAGGCTTTATCCAATGCGGGTAGGCGCTGATCTTCTGGCAGTGCGGCGTAGCGTTTTAGCATGTCGAGCAATACCGCTTTATCAACGCTTGGCGCATAACGACGGTCAATACGCTCCATGCTGGCTTTTAGACGTGTCATATCACGATCTTGGAAGCCCGGTTCACGCTGCATATCTGGCAGTTGTTTCTCGTTCGCGAGGCGATATAAGCTGCGCGCCGTCGGCAACATAGTCGTACTGCCTATGTAGCTTAAGATCATGTCACGCTCTTGATGCGTTTTGCCTTTGGCAATCAAGGCATCTAATTCCGCTAAGGTTTTACCGTATTTCGCTTCACGACTGCTGTCTTTGGCTATCCACGCCGCAAGCTTAGCTTCGAGGGCTTTACGGTCAGCCAACATGGTTGATTTGCCGTAAAACTCGATCATAGAAGTGAAGTTTTTCGCGTAATTTGCAAGGCCAGCAATTTGACTCTCGTACTTAATACGCTCGTCGCTGCCCTCTGGCGCGGTTTCTTTAATGATCTCTATAAAGCGTTCACGCAGCATTTTGCCTTCGGGATAAGCCCACTCAAACTCATTTTGAACTTCAGTAGCTGTGCGATATCTGTTGGTGCGACCTGGGTAGCCTGCAACCATCACAAAATCACCCTCACTCACACCTTTAGCCGAGACTTTTAAGAAACTTTTTGGCTCATAAGGCACGTTGTCAGCACTAAATTCTGCGGGTTTACCCGCTTTAGATACATAAGCACGGTAGAAAGAAAAATCGCCTGTGTGACGTGGCCACATCCAGTTGTCTACATCGCCGCCGTATTTACCCACGCTCGCGGCTGGGTTATAGACTAAACGCACATCACGGATTTCCAGTTGTTTAACCAGATAATATTCGAGACCACCGTGAAAGCTATACACTTGGCAACGGTAATCATCTTCTTTTTCACATTCAGCAACTAAGGCTTTCTCTTGGCTTTCAACGCCTTGATAGAAGGCGCTGCCCACTTTACCTTCAAGCCCATTTTTAACTCGCTCAGTGACATTAGTTACATCTTCAGTCACATAGACACGTGAGCCAGGGGTCGCAGGTAATTCATCGGCGAAGGTCTTAGCTAAAAAACCATCCTGCAGCAGATTTTTCTCAGGAGTGGAGTTGTATTGAATCGCTCCATAGGCACAGTGATGATTAGTCACAACTAGGCCCTTTGGCGATACAAATGATGCAGTGCAACCGCCAAGGCTTATCACGGCATTCATCGGGAATTCGGTGAGTTTAGAAATCGATTTTGCATCAATTTCAAGGCCTTTTGCTTTTAGCTCATCAGCCATAGCAGGCAGTTGATGGGGCTGCCACATACCTTCGTCAGCCTGTGCGCCAAAACTAGCGGCCACGGCAACTGTGAGTAACCATTTTTTCATTGTGTTAAGTCCGTTTGATGTGAATGAAGCCACGCGCAAGCTGGGCCATTTTCTCGTTTTAATAGCGTTGTTTAAATTTTAAATAACTGTGCTAAAAACCAGCATCACTCGCTTTAAAACCTAAAAAGCAAAAAGTCAGGCCGGGGCCTGACTTTATCACATGCAACACTCTCTATAACAGACTCTGAAAAACTCGCTTACAAAGCAAATACATTTAATCAAAGTTACCCAGCAGCGTTCGCTAAAAAGCCACGCCTATTGCAATGAATTAGATCCCAACAAATAGCTGGGCACCCACAATCACGGCACCTAACAAGCCAGCAATGACTAATGCAACAGATCCGCCAGACACTTGATAACCCCCAAGCTGCGACTGACGTTGACGCAGTGCCATAACAATGGGCAAGAAGATAATCATCACGACCAATGGTACGGCCGCAAATCCCAGTACCGCCACAA
Source organism: Shewanella sp. M16 (assembly GCF_018224605.1). Taxonomy (NCBI): domain Bacteria; kingdom Pseudomonadati; phylum Pseudomonadota; class Gammaproteobacteria; order Alteromonadales; family Shewanellaceae; genus Shewanella; species Shewanella sp. M16. The sequence goes on from NZ_JAGTUL010000013.1 coordinate 115,115, forward strand.
AGCCTTCGGGCAAATACAAGGCACACAAGACAGGCGGAATAAAGGTCAGTAACCAAGTTTGAATACGACCGGCAAACGTTTCTTTGGCACGAGTTAATTCGGCGATAAAGTCATATAAACTTAAGGTCACACCGAGGAATGAGGTCACTAAGGCTAAGTCAGCGAATAATGAAATACATTTGCTGATCCAAGGCGTATGAGCAATATCCTGTAATGCCGTGACGAGTGAAGGTAGTGAACCTTCAAAACTATTCACCTCATATCCGCCTACTGTGCCTAAAGTCACCAATAACCACAGAACATAACAAGCGAGTGGGATAGTCGAGCCGATTAACAACACCTTACGCAGTGATACCGCATCGCCATCGAGATAACGCACTAAAGTGGCGATACAGACGTGGAAACCAAACGAAGTAAACACCACGGGAATTGCCGCCATCCAATTGCTGGTCATAGACTCGGCAATCGCACCAGTTGCCATGCTAGCAATACTGACTTCGGGCAATAAAAATAATACCACCACCACGAGCAATAGAATCATTAACGAAAATAGGAAACGTGACACTTTATCGACCCAAGCAACACCTAGCGCCGCAAAGCCACCGAGCACCAGTGTAAATAACAACACTGCGACTTGATTATCGAGCACGATATCGAACATGTTCTTCGCTTTAAGCACTAATAACGAAGAGCCGCCGGTGAGATAAGCCGCGGTCAAGGCAAATAATAAACTCAGGAAAGAAGCACCTTGAATTATTTGACCTTTTTTACCCAGTAACTTACCCGTAATAGCATGCACGTTATCCCCCACGCCAGTGCGTAAGTTAATTTCGAGCATAAGTAATGAGGTATAGGCGGACACGCCCCAAATAACGACGAGTAACACTAAAGCAGGGATAATACCTAAAGCCGCTGTGGCTAAAGGTAACGCTAACATACCTGCGCCAATGGCCGTCCCGGCAACGATGGCGATCGAGCCTAACATTTTTGAATTCACACAATAGTCCTGTTCAATAATTAATTATTATTTTATTTGAGTAAGATTTGAACCGATAAAGCCTTGCGTCTTAAATCGAAATAAGCGACACATCACTTAAAGCATCCAATCAGATCTCGACCTAGCAGATCAATTGGCCCCAATAGCTTTTGAATGTTTCAACCCAGTAGCCATTGAGGCTAACTAAATCGATTATTGAAAAATGGCATGACTTTCAATTGTGATAGCCCAAATTAATGTACCGATATAAGCATCGATTAAATAGATAGTTTGGGACATTAACAGAGCCAAACCCAGTGGGCAAGCCAGTTGTGAACAAAGAAGGGTAGCAAACGGTACGGTAACAACTTAATAGCGCTGTGATAAACGAAAATAAACAAGCCAACAAAATCGCTACCTTTGTTGAAAATATATGGGATGCAGCATTGAGCTTAAACCGAGGTAAAGCACATCTTTCACCATCGAGAGCGTGCAAAATATGGGCTTAAACACAGCAAATATGTTTAAGCCCAATCACATCATGTTGAGAATTAATTAACTCAGAATGTTAATTTACAGCTCAGTCCACGCCATAGCCCAAGAAGCGCCAACACCTGGCTCAAATCCTGTGGCAGAAGCCGACCACTGCATGCAATAGCCGCTATAGGGGAATGGCTTACATTGATACACTTTGCCATTTTTAGGCTGTAACACTGTGGTGCCTGCAACGTAACCTTTCACCCCTGCTGGGAAGACAAAATCCGCTTCTGGCGTTGGTGCTTGATCCTTTAAGAAGAGATCAAAGTTCTGCTGAATAACATCACCTTGTTTAGGCTCAGCTTTAACCTGCAAGTGATAATGTCCAGCTTTAGGCGCAACCACGTCTAACACTAAGCTCGCGCTGGTATTGTTAACGGTTTGGCTGACAAAACCGGCAGCCGTGCCATCGTGGCTAAACAAATACGCAGACACTAACATTTCAGCATTGCTGGTGACGTCAAAACGAACCTGCGCCGCGCCGTCGATAATTTGATAATCGTCGGCAAGTGAAGTGACTTCTAAGCTGTTGCCCGGTGCGGGCGCCAGATCAAATCCCACTTCGACACGCTCAATACCTGAAGTCGTCGCAGTAAAAATGTCGTTTTTGCCATACACAGGCTCAATCACACCTGATGCATTTTTTTGTCCCGCTTTTAACTGAGACTGCTGGGCATTAATCGCGCTCGCTAATAGGAAAGGCCAGTTTTGTTTATCACCTTGAGTCGCATCGCTAATAGTAATGACTGTTTGCTTAGCCGGTTGCTCACCATTGGCATCGAACACTCGGGTCATCACTTTATCGCCTGCTTTTAGATCGAGTGACGGATTGATATCCCCCACATCTTGCCATTCACTCGGCACAACAGGACCCGAGCCCAAGTTCACATCGATAGCATTGTAGAAACTATTCGTCGTATCTCCCACTTCCCACACGGCCAAGATCACTTGATAACCACTGCGACCTTCTGGCACATAACAGTCATGGGTCACTAACTTAGGCGGCTGCACCATGCCACCATCGACTACGCAGAATGGCGCTAAGTCAAAGCTCGCACGGCTTAAAGCTTGGTTTTGATTCCAATCTTGGCGAGTTAAATAATAACGCCAATTGCGGGTGACATGATTGGCAGTGAACTGCCAACTGAACTTATTCCAGCCCGCTTTAATATCTGTCTTTGACCAACGGCTGGGACTCTGTTCATCTAAAGGCGAGAAAGCACCATTACCCGCACTCGCCAGTTTGCCATCCGCAGGACCTGACTCAGGAAAACCCGATGGTCCTTCAACGCTTTGCGGTTCCCATTGCACCGCGCCACAGTTGGCATTGTTGCCGGTTTTACAGGCATAGGAGCGTGACTCTGGCGCCACAACATAACCGTGTGCCTGCGCAGAAATACTCACAAATGTATTTGCCGCCATCACTGCGGCGGCCAATAAACTCAATTTAGAAACAGGGGAAAAAACAGTAGGATTTGCCACTTTAATGCACTCCATTTGCACCCATCTTAGCCAGTATTGGCTTGGGCTTAGGTATAAAAGTGGTATTTGGGCAAACAACAGCATTAAACAGCAGTCGTTTATCTTTCACAGAAATCGAATTCTGCGGCAACTCCGCTATCTTAGTTCACTAAAAAATCCATTTACAACCTTAGACCGGAAGCTTTGCGTCCTAACTTTTCAATTAGTTTGCCAAATACAGTCGTTATCATTGAGTCACTACGAGTTAACAGTATGTAACTAAGTAGAAATGACTTGGCTAAATTAGCAACAAAAGACAACGCTGTCAAAAAATAATTCATTTATATTCATTAAGTTACAGAATGTGAATCGGTATTTTTCTGACACCCGTCAAACATTTATCAGCACCTACTGTTATAAACTCGTGCTTGAAACTAAATCTTACCTAGGTATAATGCCCACCTCGCTTCGGGGGAGTAGCTAACTGGATTTCGAGCCATCGTCATCTAGGGTGAACATCAACATACTTGGCAACATGCCATGGTGTTCACAGCAAATCATAGATTTGCCCAGCAAGACCTGAGCACAATGACCGCACCTAGGGGTGGACGGTTTATTGTGCTTATGTCATAACCACCCCTAAAGGATCACACTTGGAAGCCCTACTTGCCTCAACCTTTACGGTTGCTATCGCCGAAATTGGTGATAAAACTCAATTACTTGCACTAATCCTCGCCGCAAGATTTAAAAATAAAACCGCCATTATTTTAGGTATTTTGCTGTCGACATTATTTAACCATTTTGCCGCCGCTTGGATTGGTCAATGGGCCATTAACTGGGTAAGCCCAGATCTGGCACGTTATTTAGTGGCTGCGTCATTCTTTGCGATCGCTCTTTGGGTGTTAATCCCCGATAAAGTCGATGCAGAAGAGAGCCGTTTCTATAAAATGGGTCCCTTTCTCGCCACCTTTATCCTGTTTTTTATCGCCGAAATGGGGGATAAAACGCAAATAGCAACTGTGGTATTAGCCGCAAAATACGATTCATTAACTATGGTGGTTGCTGGCACAACCTTAGGCATGCTGCTTGCTAACGTACCCGTAGTGATCGCAGGCCACTTCAGCGCCGAAAAATTACCTATGTTGTGGATACACCGTGGCTGCGCCGTATTGTTCGCACTCTTAGGCGTAGCAACACTGTTCTTCTAAGAATCGAGGCTGGGGTTTTGCTGCAGAATAAAATCTCTTCACGCAATATTTTATTATTTTAAACCTAACCGTTTTGCAAGTCGGTGCAAATTACCTGTATCGATTTGCAATATTCTTGCACACGCAGCCCAATTTTGTTGATTCGCGGCTAAAACTTGACGAATAAGTTGACGCTGATATCTCTCCGTCGCAGCCTTAAGCCCCAGCATAACACTGGAATTATCTTGCGATTGTCGCTCACGACAGGCCGACTCAGACCTAAATGCTAATTCAATGGCTGGCGTTGCGGCATCTGATGGCCTATCTTCGTCGACTGTTCTGTGTGCTTGATTCATCAAAGAATCGAGCTGAAAATGTTTATCACTTAAGCTGATGTAAGCCGTTTTTAGCTCGGCTTTCGCCAACACCGCAGCCCTGTGTATCGCATGCTCTAGCTCACGCACATTACCCGGCCATGTGTATTGCTCTAATAACTGCTGCGCTGCGGGTGTGATATTGATATGGGTGAGTCCTAACTTCGCTTTACAACGTTCAAGAAAAAAACCTGTCAGCATAACAATATCTTGCCCACGCTCTCTTAATGGTGCTACGTGGATAGGAAATACGCTCAACCTATGGTAAAGATCGAAACGAAAGCGCCCTTCCGTTGCCTCTTGGTGCAAAATTCGATTAGTGGCGGCAATAATCCGAGTATTCACTTTTAGGCTCTTATCACTGCCAACTCGCTGTAATTCACCGTATTGTAAAACCCTCAATAACTTAGCTTGCAGCCCCAAGGGAAGCTCCCCGATTTCATCTAAAAACAAGGTCCCCTTGTCAGCGAGTTCAAACTTACCTTGCCTATGACTGATTGCTCCCGTAAATGCCCCTTTTACATGCCCAAATAACTCGCTTTCGGCGACGGACTCCGGCAGTGCAGCGCAGTTCAAATAGATAAGTGATTTATCGGCTCTGGTCGATTGATTATGTATCGCCGCGGCCACTAACTCCTTACCCACGCCAGTTTCGCCGGTAATTAATACCGATAAATCAGTGCCTGCCACGGCACTTATCTGCTGCTTTAGCGATTGGATCTGTGTGGATTGCCCTATGATCTCCTGCTGACTAGCAGGACGATTGAGCACCTCTGTGCCATTGGAAACTTCAACAACTTGGGATTCTAGCTGTTGCATCAATAACGCAGTATTAAGACTGGCTGCGGCCAGTGCGCTGATCACACGCAACTCGCTATCACTAAAATCATCAAACTGATGAGGGTTGAAACCATCAATGGTGAGCGCCCCAATTAAGCGATCGTTCGCGATTAGTGGTAAACCAATGCAAGCATGTACATGTAAGTTCGCACTATGATGTGGAATTAAACCATCATACGGATCAGGAAGTTCACTGTCGGCCGGGAAACGAACCACATCGCCAGCACGGGCGATAGCCTCTAATCTCGGATGTTCACTAATTTGAAAGCGCCGCCCTAACACTTCGGCAAAGAGCCCATCTATCGCCAAGGGGACAAATTGCTGCTCCCGAAATGCCAATAATGCCGCAGCATCACAATTGACACGCCGCCTGACCACTGCCAACAAACGCTCAAATCTGTCTTGCGTCGACACGCCGACAGTTAAATCTAAGGCTAACTGAGTTAAATCAGCATGGGCACTCATAGCACATCCACAGTCAAATAAAGTCATATTGACAACAGTGTAATGTCAATTTGACTAATATCAAATTGTCATTATGACATCAGCAAGTGATTTAAAATGTTGAAATACGCTAATACCAATAAAAATCAACACCTTAGGATGTTGGCATAGTGAGTGCAATAAGAGATTTAACTAAATAAGCAAGATTTACGTAGCGCATTCATTATTAATTATCACAGGTGTATTTATGACTATTCATGTAAAAAACAATATCCACTGGGTGGGCCAACGCGATTGGGAAGTGCAAGATTTTCATGGTACTGAGTACAAGATAACTAAAGGCACAAGCTACAATAGCTACCTTATCCGTGAAGAAAAAACCGTGTTAATTGATACAGTTGATCATCGGTTTAGCCAGCAATTCTTACAAAATCTTGAAGCTGAAATTAATTTAACCGACATAGACTATATTGTGATGAACCATGCAGAGGAAGACCACTCAGGCGCCCTGACTGCATTAATGGCCAAAATTCCTAACACTCCAATTTACTGCAGTGAAAATGCGGTCGACTCCATTGTAGGACATCACCACCACCCAGAATGGAATTTCATTACCGTAAAGACAGGGGATAGTTTAGCGATAGGCAATGGTAAGCAACTGATATTTATCGAAGCACCTATGTTGCATTGGCCAGATAGCATGATGACATACCTCACCGAAGATGCGGTTTTATTCAGTAACGATGCCTTTGGCCAACACTATTGCGACGAACATTTATTCAATGATGAGGTTGATCAAAATGAATTAATGGAACAATGCCTACGATACTACTCAAACATTTTAACACCCTTTAGCAGCCTAGTGACGGCTAAAATTCACGAAGTATTAAGCTTTAATTTACCTGTAGATATGATCGCAACTTCACACGGCATTGTGTGGCGTGATAATCCAGCCCAAATTATTCACCAATATTTAGCTTGGGCCGACGCTTATCAAGAAGACCGTATCACGATTTTCTACGACTCTATGTCCAATAATACTCGCATGATGGCCGACGGTATTGCTCAAGGTATCCATGATGTTGACCCCAATGTAGCGGTAAAAGTGTATAACGTCGCACGTCATGATAAAAACGAAATCCTTGCACAGGCATTTAGGTCAAAAGGTATTTTAGTCGGCTCATCCACCATGAATAATGTGATGATGCCTAAAATTGCCGCCATGCTTGAAGAAATTACGGGCCTGCGTTTTCGCAATAAAAAGGCGGCAGCTTTTGGTAGTTATGGCTGGAATGGCGGCGCAGTCGATAGAATTCACACTCGTTTGATGGATGCTGGTTTTGAAACCTCGGTGGGATTAAAAGTCAAATGGCGTCCCGATCGTGATGCGATGCAAGAATGCCGTCAGCACGGCCAGCGAATCGCGCGAGAATGGGCATTGCGTCCCCTCGATAGCGCTAATAGTCGCTCTATCATTAATCAAGTCATGTCAAAACCTAGTCAAGCCACCACGGCCAGTCAAACAGCTGAAAATACTGCTACTAATAACGTCCCTGTGACGGCACCGATTGCAACAAAAGCGTGCGAATTAAATGATACACAATCAATGATTTGCACCGTTTGCCAATGGGTTTACGCCCCTGAAAAAGGAGAACCTAATCAAGATGTCATTGCTGGCACACCTTGGACTCAAGTGGCCGAAGACTTCCTCTGTCCCGAATGTGGCCTAGGTAAAAGCGTTTTCGCTGTCATAAAACATGAGGTGACTAATGCCTAAGCCAATCGTCATTATCGGCAGTGGATTCGCGGCATATCAGCTAGTCAAAACACTGCGACGTTTAAACCGCGAACAACCGATTACAGTTATCACAGCCGACTCTGGTGACGAATACCATAAACCAGATTTAAGCCATGTGTTTAGCCTTAAAAAAATGGCGTCAGACCTCATAAAATTGACCGCGACTGAATTTGCACATGAGCAACAAATTGATGTGATAAATCACTGTGAAGTCATAAAAATAGATAAAGTTCGTCAGGTAGTCTGTTGCCATCAAGGACGCGAAATTGCGTACAAAAAATTAGTGCTTGCCACAGGTGCACGGCCCTTTATTCCACCTATAGAGGGGGATGGCGTCGATATCATCCACACAGTTAACAGCTTAATGGAGTATCAGGCCTGCGAAGCAGACATCCATGGCGCGAGGAGAGTACTAGTTATCGGTGCGGGTTTGGTCGGAGTTGAACTGGCAATGGACTTAGCAACTGCAGGTAAGCAAGTATTTTTGGTCGATCCACAAGCGAGCTTAATGCCGAATATGCTACCCGAAATGTTAAGCCACAAACTGACCGCTGTACTAACGCAGCATAACGTCACAGTGCAATTGCAAACCCGAGTCAGCCAACTGCAACACCAAGATGGCAGTATCTCTGTGTGCCTAGATAATGACCAGCGGTTTATTTGTGATGCGGTTATCTGTGCAGCGGGACTTCTCCCTAACAGTCAACTTGCCCAGCATGCGGGGCTAGAGGTCAATAAAGGTATCGTCGTTAACGAATGCTTACAAACCAACGATGCCCATATTTATGCGCTAGGTGATTGCGCCCAAATCAACGGCCAAAATAGGGCCTATTTGCAACCTGCGTTACTGAGTGCCAATGCGCTGGCGAACACATTACTGAACCAACCGACAGCAGTGAATTTTCCCGCCATGCTCATTAAAGTGAAAACGCCACTGTTACCTATACAGCTCAGCGGTATAACAGTGAATGGCGTCTATCGCTGGCAAGTCGATATGGATGCTCAAGGAAGCTGTATTAAAGCATTCGACGTGGATGAAACATTTATAGGATTTATCGTAACCGAGGATAAAATGCAGCAAGCATTTGGATTGTTAAAGCAGCTAAATAGCCCTAATGCAGCGCTCATCGCGGCCTAAGAGCACATTAACGAGAATGTTAATATTGTTACCGAGGATAAAATGCAGCAAGCATTTGGATTGTTAAAGCAGCTAAATAGCCCTAACGCAGCGCTCATCGCGGCCTAAGAGCACATTAACGAGAATGTTAATATTGTTGTCGCTGATAATAAAAACTGAGTAGAGGCTTTCTACTCAGTTTTATCGTTTCTACTATTATTCAAACATTCGCAACAGCAATAGTTTAAAGACCTAATGCCAGTTTAATACGTTGTCCATAATCCGCATCGGCTTGAGTAAAATGCGCCACCATACGTTGCTGCACATCTAAACTCGCTTGACTTAATGAACCCGAAATTGTTGCCACTAGGCGCGCTTTCTCAGCTTCAGAGAAGATGCGATACAAATTACCCGCTTGGGTATAATCGTCTTGGTTATAACGACTGTAACGCGCAGCTTCACCTTCTAAACGCAATGGTGGTTCACTAAAGTTTACTGGCTCAACCAAGGCATCAGCAGTGCTGTTCGGGCCATAGTTTGCCGAAGCGTCGCCACCAGTTTGACTGCCATGGTAAGGACATTGTGTACCCGCCATCGCACCTGCACGTTGATGGTGATTTGCCTTAGCGGCATGCGGGCAATTCACTGGCAATTGGTTGTAGTTAGCACCAATGCGGTAACGCTGCGCATCGGCGTAGGCAAATAAACGTGCTTGTAACATCTTGTCTGGTGAAGCCCCGACGCCTGGGACCAAATTACTAGGTGCTAATGCCACTTGCTCAACTTCAGCAAAGTAGTTTTGTGGCAGACGATTCAGCTCTAATACACCAATCTCAATTAATGGATAGTCGCTATGCGGCCAAACCTTAGTTAAATCAAATGGATTGATATGGTAAGTATTGGCATCCGCCTCAGGCATAATCTGCACATTAACCGTCCAACGCGGGAAGTTACCATCAGTAATAGCAACCACCATATCGCGCTGTGATGAATCGGGATCAATCCCTTTTAATTTATCAGCCTGTTCATTGGTTAAGTTGACCACGCCTTGCTGCGATTTAAAGTGGAACTTCACCCAGAAACGCTCGCCCTTGGCATTCCACAGCGAGAAAGTGTGTGAACCATAACCGTGCATTTGACGGTAGTTCGCCGGAATACCACGATCCGACATCAAAATGGTTACTTGATGCATAGCTTCAGGGTTCAATGACCAAAAGTCCCACATCGCCTGCGGATCTTTTAAGTTTGTCTTAGGATTACGCTTTTGCGTATGAATAAAGTCTGGAAACTTAATCCCATCTCGTAAGAAAAAGGTCGGCGTATTGTTACCCACGATATCGTGATTACCACGGGCAGTATAAAAACGTAAACCAAAGCCACGTGGATCGCGCTCTGCGTCGGCAGAACCCATTTCTCCACCTACGGTTGAGAAACGAATAAAGGTTTCGGTTTGCTTACCAACACCATTGAAATGGTCAGCAATGGTGTAATCGCTTAAATCTTTAGTCAGCGTAAATGTGCCGTAAACCCCAGTACCTTTGGCATGCACGATACGCTCAGGAATACGCTCACGGTTGAAATGGGCTAACTTTTCAATTAAATGCCAATCTTGTAATAGCAGAGGACCACGTTCACCCGCCGACAGTGAGTTTTGATCGTCGGCCACTGGGGCGCCGTTTTGGCTCGTTAAGTACTGACTTGTTTGATGTTGTTGACTCATGCCCTGCTCCTTAGTCTTGATTACTGGTTAACCAGGTTTCAATTAAATCGTAAATGGTGGCCATGGTTTATCTCCTTGGCTGGCGACGTGTTGTCGATAGAGCAAGAATAGAGAATTACCACTTGAGAATAAAACGATTAAACTAGATTTTAATAATCTAAAAAAAAGATTAAGAATAGGTTTGGCAAGACAGTTAATGAATTACACGGACTCACAGCCAATGGTCCGCTCATATCACTTAAGATGCTGTTGAAAAACCAAATAGCTGCTCAGGACAATGGATCGAAGTGCGGTGCGAGAAAGCGGAGTTAAGCTGATACACCATTAACTGCTGGATAAGTCAGCTTCACGATAAAGCTTAACCAAATAATAAGTGTCAATCAGCACGATAAAAAAGTTAACTAAGGCAACAGGATAAGCCCCAATTGCCACACCGTAGGCCACAAATAAAGCCGCACCAATGAGATTCCACCAGCGCAGTTTCTTAATGTTTGACATCATCAGTGATATTGCAACGACCACTGAAGCTAAATAACCAACCCATTCCCAAATTGTAGCGTTATCCATATCCAATCCTTATCTATATATTATTTAAATCAAACGATTGATACGCCAATCACACCACAGGTAATAAGCTGGCTCATTGCATTTAGCGTTTAACGACAGCCGCCGTCATCCGTGAAATACAAGTCAGTTCACCCGCGCTGTTGTGGATTAAAATCTCCCATACAGAGCTGCGCTTCCCTAAGTGGATAGGCTTAGCCGTGGCGGTTAATACCCCATTACGGGAAGCCCGTAAGTGGTTAGCGTTAATTTCTTGACCGACACAATAGTACTGCTCAAAATCCACCGCGAAATTTGCCGCATAGCTAGCAACGGTTTCAGCAAGCGCGACATTCGCGCCACCATGCACTATGCCCAAAGGGTTATGCACCGCCGGACTGGCTGGCATAGTGGCCTTCATGTAATCGTCGCCAATCTCACTGATCTCAATTCCTAAAGTCTGCATCAAGGTGCCTTTGCCACCCATACCGGCGTCTAAACGCGCGCAATCCTCTAACGTTACAGCTCTAAACCAAATACTCATTGCAACTTCCTAGTCAATAAAACCAATCAGCAGTTTACTGTGAAGTGGATGAAGTTCAACTAGTTTACTCTCAGCTGGTCACATCAATATCAGCAAAAATAAGGCTCAAACTAACCAAGATTTAACGGTACTTAGCTGACTAAACCAGACAAGAAATAATCCCCACACCACGACTACACTTGGCATAATTAACGCGTCAGCTCCTAGCATCACAGCCGCTTGCTGAATGCAAAATACATAGGTCATTTGCAACAAAATAGCGATAAGCGAGGCGACCAACACTTTATAAGCAATTAATTTTCTGAATAACAATAATAGGCATCCTAGAACCCCTGAAACCACGGCAAAGCCAAACACAGCATCAACCCAAATTGGCGTCGTTTCATAGAGTTTAATTTGATCTGGGCTCATCTGTGCGAGTGCATCTGGCGTCATAGTCATTTGCATCACAAAAGCCATCAGCCCCATGATATTCCACAACAAACTGAGCGTTGCGACAAAGTAAAACCACAGTGGCGCCTTGATATTCATGGTTTTCAGCGGATTTGAGGTGGTATCCATACTCACTCCTAATAAAAACTGAAAAAAAGAGATAAAAAAGGGATGGTTAACCATCCCTTTGTTTCAGTCTAGCTCACAAATTGCACTTGTGAGTTAACCCCATATACAGGTTAACGGCGACGACGCTGCAAACCAAACAAGGACATCAGTGCTAAACCTAAATAACCTAAAGCACCGCCATCATCTTTAGGCTTTGGCTCAGGTTTTGGCGGCACTACTGGCGCAGGATAACTTAAAGCAACAATCACAGGATCATGATCCGATGCAGAAAAAGCATTTTCAGATTTAGCCAGATCACCAGAGAACTTCTTACCGTATTCAAACAGGCTAGATTCCACTGAGTTGATATGCCAATCTTCAATATCCACTAAACGTTTGGCTAAGCTAGCATTGGCTAAAGCATGATCTAAGTTACCTAACTCGCCGTTATAGCTATAAGAGAAAGTGCTTGCACCGTGGGCTTTCGTGTTCAAGTTGATAAAGCCATAACCTTTTTCAATCTTGCTGCCTTGGCGCTCAAACACTTTGCCGTCGAGCGTCGTCCACGAAGCGGTCAGGATGTCACGCTCTGACTTGCTCGCATCGAAGTCGGTTAGTACACGGATAGGATCCTCCATACCATAGGCATTCATATCACCGATGATCAGTAAGTCGCCTTTCACGTCTTTTAGCGTTTCACCCAAGACTTTGGCTGCAGATACGCGGAAAGCATTACACTTGCCCTGTTGATCGGCAGGATCAACTGACTCTTCGAAGTTAGCCCAATCTTCTAAACAGCCTGAGCCTTTAGATTTCAAATGGTTAACGACTACGGTCAGAGACTCATCATGGATTTTAAAGGTTTGCGCTAAGCTGTGACGTTGATAAGCATCATTGCCAGGGTTAGTCTCAGTTTTGCCATCTTTTGTGCGAGTCACGCTGCCAGCACTGGCGTGCTGTTCTGGAGTACCGATAACTTGTGCTGCCCCCGCTAAAGCCACTTTACCACCACGGTATAACATGCCGACAGTAATCGCATCTGTGCCAAAGTACTTGCCGTCATACTTATCAGCATCGGTGATTTCAACAAAGCTATAGGCGTTTTCAGGCGTCTGCTTGTCATTTAGTGCATCGACTAAATCCTTAATCGCACTCTTCTCACCAAAACCGTTGTTAGCAATTTCCATCAAACCGACGATATCGGCGTTTATGGCGGTAATAGCGCTAACGATTTTAGTACGTTGTAGCACCATTTCTTCCAGCGTTAGGGCGCCACGGTTACTGCCTGATGGATTGGTATCGCCACCATCAACATCGTTAAAGAAGTTCAGCACGTTAAAGCTAGCCACGCGCAGATCTCCCTTAGTTGCAACACTTGGGGCTTCGGTTCTATCGTCACCACGGATAAAATCACCCGCTGTAATAGTATTAGTCGCCACTAAACGATAAGCGCCGTAGCTGTAACCAATCACACCTTGCAGGTTAGTCAGTTGATCGCCAACACGGATGTAACCCGTTTCCACATTGAAATCAGGGAAGTATGGAATAACACCATTGGCAGGCTTGTAATCGGATTCGATAAAGAGTTGGTTTTCGCGGTTAGATTTAACTAATGCCGTTGCTTCAGCAGAAAGCGCTGGATACAGCTGTGTCGGCTTCATCAAAGGTGCTTGATATGACACTAGCATGTTATTGCGACTACCCGCATAGTCGAAGCTGAAGGTGCGGCTGATTTTAAGATCGCTGCCCGCATCTAAGGCCACATTCATGCCTTCATAGCGCTCTAATGCTTGCGCTAAGGTTTCGCCATCGGCCACATAGAAAGGTGCGGCAACAGGGACTTCACCCTTAGCGCCAACATCAAATTTCTTATCGGCTTTAATATCAATTTGAGTTAGGCCAAAGTATTCTTTCACTTTACCCTGCACACACACTTCAACCCCTGGTTGAATCGCTTCAGGTGCAGCTTCACCTAAGAATACAAATACACCATCAGAGGTATACGGTGAGTTATCACCCTTAACTTCTTGTAAGTAAAAACCTTTAAACAAGCTTTCACCACGGGCAGTCACTACGCCACGCACAGTCACTTCGGCTTCAGATTCGAATGCCCCTGCTGGTACAAATGGGCTCGACTCGCCCGCACCTTGTACTTGATAAATAGGCACAATTTTAGCGCCAGTACAGCTAAAGAGCGGCACTTCTGGCTCAGCAGGCGTTTCTAGAGAACCTAAACCAGAGAAGGTATCTTTAGGTAATTGTTCCCACTGGGCGGCATTAAATACTGTATTCGCCACTAACGCATCTAATTTACGTTTTAAGGTAACGTCTAATCCCCAACCCGTTGGCGTCGGCACATCACCAATAATATCGATGACTGCATCATCTTTCATTAAGGCAACCGCATCACCGCCATTAAAACTTAAACTACCAGAGTAACTATCAACCCCTTGAGCAACAGTAATAGTACCGCTAGTATTTAAAATAACTTTTGTCGATTTTGCCGCAATAGTTTGACCACCTAAAGCCACCATATCCGACGCAACAGTAGCACCATCTTTATAACGAACCAGTTTATAACCCGCGAGATCAATTGCCGTATCGCCGCTGTTATACAGTTCAATCGCTTTATTATTTGAGCTACCTTCAACATATTCGGTGATCATCACATCTGCGCTTGCCATCATAGGCAAAGCCGCTGCTACAGCTAAAGAAATAGCCGTTAATTTATTAACATTATCCATATCATCAACCCCATTATTATAATATTGCCGCTAACTTCTATTAACGTGCGAGCGGATTATTTCAGAGTTGAATGCGTAAAAAAAGAGGGCAAGATCGCACATTGCCAATGTAACACATTGATGAGTAACTAATTATAGACACTTCACTGTTCACCTAACAGAACAGGATGGTAAATCAAAAGTATTAGCCATGTAAAAACAAACAGTAAGAGCAATACACATAAGGACAAAGCAGTTGG